>DASWYM010000390.1:0-15303 GCA_036404975.1 Chitinophagaceae bacterium | reverse complement strand
TTTACGTTAGGATCATCGAGCATGTCCTGCAGGTCCGCCCTGCGCTCCTCGTCGGTGCCGCCCCGCGTAAAATCCTTTTTGCCGATGGCCGCCCCGATCTTTAGCTGGAAGCCCCACCCGCGCAGGACAGCCAGAGCGGGCTGCATCTCTTCCACCGTGATGGCGCCGGCGGGGGACGTGATGCCAATGGTATCGCCCGGCTTTAGGTAGGAAGGCTTCTTATACGCTATTCCATCCCCTCCCTGGCGGGCCACGGCAGGGCTAAAAGGCAAGACCGCCCCCGCCAGCACACCTCCTACGGTATTGATAAAGTTCTTCCTGTCCATTGCTCCAAAATACACCAACGGAATGGTTTTAAAAAGGTACATCTGTAATTTCGGATCTTATGCAACCTACCATACTCGTTACCGGTGCTTCCGGCAATTTAGGGAGTAAAGTGGCTTATGAACTGTTAAAGAGCGACACCTCCATAAAAGTGGCAGGCCGCAGCCCCTCGAAACTGGCTTCTTTTGAAGGGCTGGCCCCTACCCTGTGCGGCGACCTCGAAGACGAAGCCTTTGTCCAGGAAGCCCTCCAGGGTGTAACCGCCGTTTTCCTGGTCATGCCTGCTCTGCGCTCGCTTTCCATTAGAGAGTTTGCCGGCTTGTTTACCGGGGTCGCAGAAGCCGCGGGCGTCACCCACGTGGTCAATATCAGCAATTGCACCCTGAAGCGTTGGGGCAAGTGGACTTCCCTGCTGGAGCTGGAGCAGGCCCTTAATGGTGCACCCCGCCTGCACATCAAACACCTAAGGTGCGCCAACTTCTTTGAAAACCTTAATTGGGGTATTCATACACCTTATCATCCGGAGATCAGGTTACCCTACATTTCATCGTACGAGATTGCTCATACGGCAGCGAATTACCTGCAAGACCTTCACTTCGGGGGAAAATCCGTGGAAGAACTGATGGGCAGGCGCGACTACTCGATGCAGGACTTTACCAACCACCTTAAGGTGCATTACCAACAGCAACCGCTGACGGAAGAAAACAGGTGCTTCTTTGGTGCCTTCAACAGCGGGCAGTATGAACTGGTAAGGCGAACCAAAGCAAATACCTCCCGGGAGACCGAGGAACGCTTTACGCTGGAGTACTTTCTCGAGCACCACTTCAACAAAGAAGCCTTAAATACAAGCATATGATCCGATTTACGCTTATCACTGCTTTTATTTCGACTATGACTTTTACGGGAGGAAACGGCCCCAGGGTTATTGAAATAGCTGCCGATACCGAACTGATCCCCGAAGGTATTGCCGTGCACCCCCGCAAAGGCACCCTTTACCTGAGCAGTCTGCACCAGCATAAGATTGTAGCGGTAAGCCCTAAAGGGAGCGCCCGGGACCTGACTCCTGCCGGTGCCGAGGACTTTAAGTTAGGATTGGGCATGAAGATCGATGCGGCGGGCAAAACGCTCTGGGCCTGCACAGCGTTTAACGATAGTACCAACCATCAGACTGGCCTCTACCAGGTGGACCTTTATACCGGAAAGGTTCTGCAAAAGTTCATTCGTAAGGAAGATAAACATTGCTTCTTCAATGACCTCGTCATCGACCGGAAAGGAAACATCTATATCACCGACTCTTACCAAAGCAGTGTATTTCTCTGGGACGCCCAAACCGCCACGCTGAGCCGTTGGCTGCAAAACGAACTGTTACAGTGGGCCAACGGCATTGCCCTATCCGCAGATGAACAGACCCTGTTTGTAGCTTCCGGGTCACACGGCATCCAAAAGATTAACATAAGAACGAAAGAGATCTCGCCCATTGCCGGCAAGGACACCGACTTTTACTTTATTGACGGCCTGGCCTGGTACCGGAACAGCCTAATCGGGGTAGTGGGCTGACCCCAGGAGCAACCCCAAACCCACAGGATCCTGCGCTTTCATTTGGGGCCCGATCAAAAACTGACCCGGACCGACACCCTTGACATAAACAACCCTTATATAAATTGCCCCACTACCGCAGCTCTTAACGGGGAAGAGCTTTATGTCCTGGCCCGGACCAATCTGGGGGTGTACAACCGCCACCACACCAGCACGGCCGGTATAAAGGATTCGCTTCAAAAGGCAATAGTGTTGCAATACTCCCTGAAGAACTAAGAAGAACCCGGCATACCTGTTTTGGGTGGTCCTGCCGATTTGCGGTATTTTTGCGATCCCGCTGTAAATGAACGTATAGAGGGAAAGGAACTATTTAATTAGCTGATGATAAAAGTCCCCTCAGAGGGACATAGGTTTTATATGAATCAACCCAAGAGATACCTGATCACTTCGGCCCTTCCCTATGCCAACGGGCTGAAGCATATCGGCCACCTGGTAGGTGCCTATATACCCGCCGATATCTACGTGCGCTACCTGCGGGCACAGAAGCGCGACGTAGTATTTGTGTGTGGCAGCGACGAACACGGCACCGCCATTCCCATCCAGGCCATGAAGGAAGGCACCACCCCGCAGCAGATCATTGATAAATACCACGATATTATCCGGCAGAACTTCGAAGAGCTGTCGATCTCCTTCGATATCTACGACCGCACGTCCAACCCCATCCACCACGAAACCGCCAAGGAGTTTTTTACCTACCTGAACGACCGCGGGGAGTTGGAGATCAAGGAAAGCGAGCAATACTACGACGAGCAGGCCCAGACCTTCCTTGCCGACCGCTATATCAAGGGCACCTGCCCCAACTGCGGCTACGAAGGCGCTTATGGCGACCAGTGCGAGAAGTGCGGCACCTCATTGAGCCCCGATGAACTGATCAACCCCGTAAGTACGCTCAGCGGCCACCCACCGGTAAAGAAAGCAACCCGCCACTGGTACCTGCCGCTGAACAAGCACGAAGAGTGGCTGCGCCAATGGATCCTTACCGATCACGCCGAAGACTGGAAGGCCAATGTGCTGGGCCAGTGCAAAAGCTGGATCGATGCCGGCCTGCAACCCCGTGCCGTCACCCGCGACCTCGACTGGGGCGTACAGGTACCTCTTACAGACGCCCAGGGCAAGGTGCTCTACGTGTGGTTTGATGCCCCCATTGGCTACATTAGCGCTACCAAGCAGTGGGCCCTCAACACCGGCAACAACTGGGAGCCCTACTGGCTGGATAAAGATACCAAGCTGGTGCACTTTATCGGCAAGGATAATATCGTCTTCCACTGCATCATCTTCCCCGTCATGCTCAAGCTGCACGACTATATTGTTCCCGACAACGTGCCGGCCAACGAGTTCATGAACCTCGAAGGCGATAAGATGAGCACCAGCCGCAACTGGAAACTCGAGATGCAGGATTACATCGACGACTTTATCAAAAAGGAAAATGGCGGCCCGCAGATGGCAGATGCCCTTCGCTATTACCTGACCACCGTCCTGCCCGAAACCAAGGACAGCGAGTTTACCTGGAAGGGATTCCAGGATGCGGTGAACGGGGAACTGGTAGCCGTGTTTGCCAACTACTTCAACCGCACGTTTGTGCTGATGCACAAGCTCACCGGTGGCAAGGTGCCAAAGTTCCACAGCGACAAGGCCGATGAGCGCGACCAGGAGATGATCGATGTCATCCACAACTCCAGGGCCCGCATTGAAGGTCTGCTGGAAGAATACAAATTCCGCGATGCCCTGTTCGAGGTGATCGACCTGGCACGTCAGGGCAACCGCTATATGCAGGAAAAAGAGCCCTGGATCAAGGTCCGGCAAGTAGACGAAAATGGCAGGGTGACCGAAGAAGCGCAGGCCCTTATCGATAACTGCCTGCACGTCTGCCTTCAGCTCTGTGCCAACCTGGCCATCTACATTAACCCCTTCCTTCCTAACACGGCCCGCAAAATGCTGCACATGATGAAGGTGGTGGAGAAGATGCTGGACTGGGAGAACGCCGGTAAGACTAAGCTGCTGAGCGTAGGCTATACCCTGCGCGCCCCCGAATTACTGTTCCGTAAGATCGAAGATTCAGAAGTACAATACCAGGTAGAGAAACTAAAAGCCGGACTGGCCAAAGCACAAATGGAAAACAACGCAGCTGCAGAAGCAACACAACCCCAGGAAGCAGAACCCACTTTTGAAGCCCTGAAGGAAGAGATCGTTTACGACGACTTCGGCAAGCTGGACCTGCGCATCGGCACGATCTTGACCGCTGAAAAGGTGGCTAAGGCCGACAAGCTCCTAAAACTGGAAGTGGACCTCGGCTTCGAAAAGCGCACCATAGTATCGGGCATCGCCCAGCACTTCACCCCCGAGACGCTGGTGAACAAGCAGGTGATCGTAGTGGCCAACCTGGCCCCCCGCAAAATGCGCGGCATCGAGTCGCAGGGTATGATCCTTACCGCTGAGCAGCCTGATGGCAAATTGATCTTGGTAAATCCGGACGCCGGGACGGTAAACGGTTCCACGGTGCGCTAAAATCTTCCGGCTCAGGCAACGCCCGCCGCAAAGCCGTCGTATCTGTTAGTATAAAGAGCGTCCTTATTTTCCTGTGCTCCTGTGACCTAAGTCACGGCACAGGAAAATACTTTTTGCGTAATTCAATACGTTACACTAGTAGCTCTTTAAAACAACAGCGCTTCCGGCTATGCGTAAATCAACAACAACCAGGGTTTCGTTTTTTGCGCTCCTGCTTATCGCTACAGGCTCCTGCAAGCATGAACTGCCCGAGCCACTCAACGGCAACGACATAGGAGACAGTAACCTGCCTTGCGAACCCGGCAAGGTGTACTTCAACCAACAGGTCCTGCCCATCCTCGTATCCAATTGTACCCTCAGCGGCTGCCACGATGACGCTTCCCACCAGGAAGGTGTGGTGCTTACCTCTTACGACAAGGTTATGGCCACCAGCGAGATCAGGCGTGGCCAGCCTTCGGAAAGCAAGCTCTACAAGGTTATTGCGACTAATGATCCTTCTGACCGTATGCCGCCGCACCCCCAGGCACCGCTCACCAATGAACAAAAGACTATTATTTATAACTGGATACAACAAGGTGCCCAGAACCTCTCGTGCCAGGCCGCCTGCGACGCTAACAATTTCACTTTCACTACCGCCGTCCGCCCCCTGATGGCTACCAAATGCACCGGTTGCCACAGCGGCACGAACCCGCAGGGCGGCATTGACATCAGTACCTATACGGCACTGAAAGTCCAGGTAACCAATGGAAAGCTCTGGGGCTCCATCAATCACCTGGCAGGCTATGCCGCCATGCCGAAGAACGGCAGCAAACTTTCGCCCTGTGAACTGGCGCAGGTAAAAGGCTGGATCGATGCCGGCGCTCTTAACAATTAATTGTAATGAAGAAACTAACCATCATAGGAATGTTTATAGTCGTGGCGGCCACAGGCTGCTATTACGACAAGGAAGAAGAGCTCTATGGCCATAACGGCGCCTGCAACACAGAGTCAGTGACCTACTCGGTGACCGTCAGCGGGCTATTGAACTCTCATGGCTGCCTTGGTTGCCATGCCGGTCCCACACCGGATGGAAACATTAACTTGCAGGGGCACACGAACCTAGCAGCAGTGGCCCGAAGTGGCAAGCTCTATGGGTCCATCAACCATATGCCCGGCTTTCAGCCTATGCCCCAGGGGAGCAACAAAATGTCTTCCTGCGACATCAGCCGGGTAAAGGCATGGGTCGATGCAGGTGCACCCAATAACTAAGACTGTATTATGAAACGAATCATCCTACTGATTGTACTGACCCTTGTTATTGTCCTTGGTTTTTACGGCTACCGCGAGTATACCCGCAAAAACAAGGACCTGAAGGATGTAGCCCCCGAAGCCACCCTCTCCGCCGCAGAACTGATCAAGGCCTTTGAGACCGACTCCGCAGGGGCCAACAAGTCCTACCTGGGAAAAATAATAGCAGTAAAAGGCACCGTGAAAAGCGTGGAAAAGGAAGACCGCTCCGCCACCATCGTACTGGGCGAACCGGGCACCATGTCTTCGGTACGCTGCAGTATGGATACAGCCAAACTAGCTACAGCGGCGGGTGTGCAGGAAGGACAGCAGGTGACGGTGAAAGGCGCCTGCACCGGTTTTAACCAGGACGAACTGCTGGGGTCGGACGTAGTGCTCAACCGCTGCGTGCTGGCTACCACGGAACAATAAACGTAAACCCTGATAATTGAATACTATGCTTAAAAAGAGTATCACTACCCTTACTCTCCTATTACTGGCCTCCATCCTCGTGCAGGCACAGGATAAGTTTTTTACCAAGAGCGGCAAAATAGAGTTCTTCTCCAACGCTCCCATGGAAGATATAGAGGCGCAAAACCGGACCGTCACCGCGGTACTGGATACCAAAAACGGGGCGCTGCAGTTCTCTGTACTAATGAAAGGCTTTGAATTCCAAAAGGCTCTCATGCAGGAGCACTTCAACGAAAACTACGTGGAAAGCCACAAGTATCCAAAAGGAGAGTTCAAAGGCACCATTGTCAACAATGCTGATATCAATTACAGCAAGCCCGGTACCTACCCTGCCACCGTCCAGGGAAAGCTGACCATCCATGGCGTTACCCGCGACGTACTCGCCACTGGCACCGTTACTGTCGACGGCCCCAACCTGCTGGCCACTTCCTCTTTCAACATCCGGCTGTCCGACTACAACATCAAGGTACCCTCGGTGGTAAAAGATAAACTGTCCAACAACATTAAAATAACGGTGGATACCAAACTGGAGCCACTGAAAGGTTAAACTACCAACCATGTGCACCAAAGCAATCATCGGCACCGCGGTACTGGCGCTCACCCTCTCCGGTACGGCCTATGCCCAGGAGGAAGACCTGCTGAGCCTGGTGAATACCGACTCTTCGCAAAAGCAGTACGTGGATTACGCCTTTAAGTCCACGCGCGTTATCATGTCGCATAGCCTGGAGATGCTTAAGCCCGGCGTGCTCGACTTCCGCATCCTGCACCGCTTCGGACCGCTGAACAGCGGTGCGTCCAACCTGTTCGGTCTCGACGAGTCCTCCATCCGCCTGGGGCTGGATTATGGCCTCACCCGGAACCTGACCCTGGGCATAGGCCGCACCTCGGTGAACCCGCGCAAGGACGCCGATGGCTTTGTCAAGTACCGCCTGCTGCACCAGTCCACCGGCAACAGGGCTACACCCGTCTCTCTTCTTGCGGTTGCGGGGGCAACGATGCAGACCAACGAATGGGCCGACAAGAGCCGTAGGAACTATTTCTCCTCCCGCCTTGGCTACTACGGGCAGGTTATCCTGGGCCGCAAGTTCAGCGAAGCCCTTACCCTGCAGGTGGTGCCGACCTTTATCCATAGAAACCTGGTAGTGGCTACCCGGGACGACAACGATACCTATGCCATCGGCACAGGAGGACGGCTCAAGCTGGGCAACCGCGTGTCGCTCAACGTGGATTACTATTACGTGCTCAATAAAGATGTAAGCATGACTATCTACAATCCCCTCTCGGTAGGCTTTGACATCGAAACCGGCGGCCACGTCTTCCAGCTCCACTTTACCAATGCCATCGGCATGAACGAGCGCTCGTTTGTCACCGAGACTACCAACGACTGGGGAGCAGGTGATATCCAGTTTGGCTTCAACATTTCGCGCGTCTTCCAGATAAAGAAAGCAAGGAAGTAACACCCTCATATAGTAATGCGAACCACCAGGATGATGCGTGCTATAAAACCGGACCTCCTGTAATGCAACACGCCAGGACTTGGGATTCCCGGCGTGCGCTTTGATGACAATAAAAGACACAGAGTTATTGACTAGTTCACTTTTACTTCTTTAAAATAGAGGCTGAAAATATCCTGCACCTTTTTGATTTGGGCTGCAGAAGGTGTCTCCACCCCCTCCAGGGCATAAGTCATTCCCATGGCTTGCCACTTGTGCTCGCCCAGGCGGTGATACGGCTTGATCTCTATACGCTCTATAGTCTGGTAGTGCTCGAAATATTGGCCCAGCTGGTGCAGGTATTCTTCCTGGTCGGAGTAGCCCGGCACCAGTACATAGCGCAGCCACATAGGCTTACCACTCTGCTCGCGGTGTTCCGCCACTTTGAACACGTTGCGGTTCGAACGTCCCGTAAGCCTGTGGTGCCACTCGTCGTTGAAGTGCTTTACGTCCAGCAGCAGCAGGTCGGTTTCCTTCAGCAGCTCTTTCACTGCCGTAGTCAGCACCGATCCGTTCGAGTCAAGGGCGGTATTGATACCTTCTTTGAGCAACCGCTCAAAGAAAGCTTTTACTTCCGGGGCCTGCAGGGTAGGCTCACCACCCGACACCGTCACCCCGCCTTTCTTTCCAAAGTACGGCTTCTCGTCTATGGCCATCTCTACCAGCTTGTCCAGTTGCATCAGCTTTCCGCCACCAATGGCCAGCGTATCGGGGTTGGCGCAATACAGACAACGCAACTGGCATCCCTGCACAAACACCACCATTCGCAGCCCCGGTCCGTCATGGGCACCAAAGGTCTCCAGGGAATGTACCCGCAGCATATCGCCGGCCGCTCTGACCCCTAAACATTGCTCCGGACGCTCCAGCACTAAATCCTGTATCATGTTGTTCTCCTTTTATAGTAGTTAAACCTGGTGTTATGTTTACATCTGCTCGTGGAAGGTGCGGGCAATTACTTCAAGCTGGTGAGCCTTCGACAGGCGCGTAAAGTTCACCGCGTATCCCGATACCCTGATGGTCAGCTGGGGATATTTCTCCGGGTGGTTATACGCATCGTACAGCGTCTCGCGGTTCAGCACGTTCACGTTCAGGTGCTGCGCCCCTTTGCAGAAGTAGCCATCCAGCAGCGAGATCAGGTTCTCGCGCTGTACCTCGGCATCACTGCCCAGCGAAGCGGGCACGATGGTAAAGGTGTTGGAAATACCGTCCTGTGCGTAGCAGTAGTCCAGCTTGGCCACCGAGTTCAGCGAAGCAATAGCTCCGTTGGTATCACGGCCGTGCATCGGGTTGGCACCCGGAGCAAACGCCTCGCCTGCCTTGCGGCCATCGGGGGTAGCACCGGTCTTCTTGCCATACATTACGTTGGAAGTAATGGTCAGCAGCGACAGGGTCGGCACCGCATCTTTGTAGCAGCGGTGGCGGTGCAGTTCGTTGGAGAAGAACAGCGCCACTTCCTGTGCTATGCTGTCTACGCGGTCGTCGTTGTTGCCGTACTGGGGATAGTCGCCCTCGATCTGGAAGTCCACGGTCAGCCCCGCTTCGTTGCGTACGGCTTTCACCTTTCCGTATTTAATGGCCGACAGCGAATCGGCAATGATGGAGATACCGGCAGCACCATAAGCGATATCAATGCCGGGATCGGTATCGATAAAGGCCAGCTGGGCTTTTTCGTAGTAGTACTTGTCGTGCATGTAGTGGATGATGTACATCGCCTTGGCATACACACGGGCCACTTCTTTCATCGCCAGCTTAAAGCGGCTCATTACTTCGTCATAATCCAGGTACTCCCCTTCGAGCGGCTCTATACCTTTCAGCATGAGCGATCCTTTTTCTTCTTCCTTACCACCGTTCAGAGCCAGCAGGAGGGTCTTGGGCAGGTTGGTGCGAGCCCCGAAGAACTGGATACGCTTACCGAGTTCCTGGAACGATACGCAGCAGGCAATACCGTAGTCATCCGATCCCCTGTTGGGACGCATCACGTCGTCATTTTCGTACTGGATGGAAGACGTGTCGATAGATACCTGGGCACAGAAATCCTTGAAGCCTTCGGGCAGGTTAGCCGACCACAATACCGTCAGGTTGGGTTCGGGTGAAGCACCGAGGTTATAGAGGGTTTGCAGGAAGCGGAACGTGGTCTTGGTCACCTTGGTGCGGCCGTCGTCGAACTGGCCACCCAGGGCTTCCGTTACCCATGTAGGGTCGCCGCCAAAAATATCATCGTAGTTGCCGGGGCGCAGGTGACGCACCACGCGCAGCTTCATTACAAACTGGTCGATCAACTCCTGGGCGTCCGCCTCGGTGATGAGGCCGGCTTCCAGGTCCCTTTGAATATAGATATCCAGGAAGGAAGAAACGTTACCAAGCGACATGGCGGCGCCGTCCTGTTCTTTTACCGCAGCCAGGTAAGCCATATACACCCACTGAACTGCCTCTTGTGCCGTTTGGGCCGGGCGGCTCAATTCCAGGCCGTACAGCTCACCCAGGATCCTGATATCCTGCAGCGCCTTGATCTGGTCGGCCACCTCTTCGCGCAGGCGCACCTTGTGCTCGCTCATCTCGCCGTCAATAGCCAGCTTGTCATCCTGCTTGGCTTTGATCAGCTGTTCGGTACCATACAGGGCCAGGCGGCGGTAGTCGCCGATGATGCGGCCACGGGCGTAGTTATCGGGCAGCCCGGTAAGGATACCTTTCGAACGGAAGCCCATGATCTCTTTATCGTAAGCCGAGAATACGGCATTGTTGTGGTCCTTTACGTATGTAAAAATCTTCTTTACTTCTTCAGACACCGCTTTTCCTCTTTCTTCCACAGCGCCTTCCACCACGCGGATACCACCAAAGGGTTTCATGGCCCTTTTCAGTAACTGGTCGGTCTGCAGCCCCACGATCACTTCCAGGTCTTTGCTGATGTAGCCTGCCGGGTGACTGGTGATGGTCGACACTCTCTCGGTATCAATATCCAGGCAGCCGCCGCGCGCCTGCTCCTCTTTCATGGCATCGAGGCAGATCTGCCACAGCGCCTTAGTCCTTTCCGTAGGCCCCTCCAAGAAAGAAGCATCCCCATAATAGGGCGTGATGTTCTTTTTGACGAAGTCCTTTACCTCAATCTTCCTGGTCCAGTCTCCCAGCTCAAACTCTTTTCTTTCTAGTTTTTCTAAAGTCAACATGGTCTTTAGTTTAAATGTTTATTAATGAATTCGGGGTCGGTGAAACCCTCTACTTCTTCATTAACAAGCTCAATCGTTGTTCTTTCTTCCGTACCCTCGGTACGGAACATATACCAGTAAGGCAGCGCCACGAACAGGGCACCTCCTACAATATTTCCTAAAGTCGCCGGCAGCAGGTTCACCACCAGGAAGTCGTACAGGCTGATGGATGCCCCCGAAAAGATAGCCGTGGGGATGAAAAACATGTTAGCGATGCTGTGCTCGAAGCCAAACGCCACAAAACACATTACCGGGAACCACAGGGCTACCACCTTACCGATCACGTCCCTGGCGCCGTACGCCAGCCACACCGCCATACACACCAGCCAGTTGGCTCCTATCCCCTTTACGAACACTTCGGTGAACGTACCCGAGGTCTTATAAGTGCCGATCTTCTGTGCCGCGCTCAGCCAGGGATCGGCATGCAGGATACCGGTCTGGTGAGCAAACAGGTAGGCTACGATAAGGGCCCCGATAAAGTTCCCTCCATAAGCAATGGTCCATACCCTGGCCAGGCTCTTCACCGGCACTCTCCGGTTCAGGATCCCAAAAGGTATCACCGCGCAATCGCTGGTAAACAGTTCAGCTCCTCCGATCACCACCAGGACCAGGCCCAGGGGGAAAAGGGCTCCAAAGACAAATTTGTAAATGCCTGGGTTCGAAGCAGCAATCCCGGGCATTCCTCCTGCAACCATCAGGGAAAGAAGCCCACCCAGTGCAATAAAGGCACCGCCTAAGACCGAATACACCAGGAGTTTGTCCGCCGGGAGCCCGTTTTTGTATTCGGCACTCTTATTGAACTCAGCGGCGATCTTCCCAGGCGTATTGTAATTCACAGGCTTTGAATTTCTATGCAAAGAAACCCCCATAAAAAACCCCTGACCATGACGGGGAAAAGCCAGGGGCATGAGGTTGGTCAAGTGCCGCATAACGAATCTCATATAAAAAGATAGCCATGGTCATTTCTATGCTTGTAAATCACTCCTACGTAGCCCCCCCGCCTACATCCTCTCCCTGTCAAAGTTTTTACCGTAACTACAGAATGTACTCAGCCGCTTTTGCGTCTGCGAAGTGCCGGGTTTCCTCCGATCTTGCTCCGAGATTCTTCCGACCTTGTCCCGACCCTTATAAGAGTCGGAAGAACGTCGGGACAACCTCGGGACAACGTCGGGACAAGGTCGGAAGAACCCCCTGTTGAGTGAGAAGGAATTAGGAATTGGGGATTAGGAATTAGGAAGGGAACCTTGGAGAAAGAGACGTTTTGGTCTCTGGACACGGCTATGGACCATGGACTATGGTCTATAGACCCCTCTCTCACGTTTCACATCTCACGTCTCACGGCCCCGCCTTGAACCTTGCCTTAAAATAATTATCTTCATCCTAAATAGTTGTTTAACTAACTAATCCATATGGCCAAGAGAATCATCAAGAAAGTAGCTGTTCTGGGAAGCGGAGTTATGGGATCGAGAATCGCCCTGCATTTTGCCGGCATCGGCGTCCAGGTCCTGCTGTTAGACATTGTCCCCAAAGAAGCTGCCGACACCGATCACAAGGCGGCGCGCAACAAGATTGTCAACGATTCGCTGCAGGCAGCCATCAAGAGCAACCCCTCTCCTGTTTACCATAAAGACGTAGTAAAAAAGGTTACCACCGGTAACTTCGACGACAATTTAAAAGATATTGCCACCTGCGACTGGGTGATCGAAGTGGTGGTGGAGCGGCTCGACATCAAGCAGGCGCTCTACGAAAAGGTGGAGCAGTTCCGCCAGCCCGGCACCCTCATTACCTCCAACACGTCGGGCATCCCCATTCACCTGCTGAGCAAGGGACGCTCCGATGACTTTCGCCACCACTTCTGCGGCACCCACTTCTTTAATCCCCCCCGCTACCTGCGGCTGCTGGAGATCATTCCTACCCCGGACACTGATACCTCGGTAGTGGACTTCCTGATGCACTACGGCGACCTGTACCTGGGCAAGACCACCGTCCTGGCCAAGGACACCCCCGCTTTTATTGCCAACCGTATTGGCGTGTACGGCATTATGGCCATCTTCCAGCTTGTGGACAAGCTTGGCCTGACCATAGACGAAGTGGACACCCTTACCGGCCCCATCATCGGGCGGCCCAAGTCGGCTACCTTCCGCACCGCCGACGTGGTGGGCATCGATACACTCGTAAAAGTGGCCAAAGGTGTCTATGAGAACTGTCCGCAGGACGAAGCCCGCGAGGTGTTCCAGGTACCGGAATGGCTCAACAAGGTGGTGGAGAACGGCTGGCTGGGCGACAAGAGCGGCCAGGGCTTCTTTAAAAAGACCAAGGGCGCCGGGGGCGAAAAAGAGATCCTCACGCTTAACCTGAAGACACTGGAGTATGAGCCGCGCCAAAAGCCCCGCTTTGCATCCTTTGAAACCGCCCGGCCGGTAGACGACCTGAAGCAGCGGCTGAAGATGCTGGCAGGCGCCCCCGACAAAGCCGGCGAGTTTTACCGCCACTTCCACTACGGCCTGTTCTCCTACATCTCGCACCGCATCCCGGAGATATCGGACGAAGTGTACCGCATTGACGACGCCATGCAGGCGGGCTTTGGCTGGGAGATCGGGGCTTTTGAAAGCTGGGACGTACTGGGTGTGGACCGCACGGTGCAGGCCATGAAAGAGGCGGGTTACGCCGTAGCCCCCTGGGTGGAGGAAATGCTGGCGGGCGGCCACAAGACCTTTTACAAGGTAGAAGGGAGCCGCACCCTTTGTTACGATCCGGCGTCTAAGAGCTATAAACCCATCCCCGGCGGCGAAGACTTCATCATCCTGAGCAACTACAAGGAGAAAACCGTCTGGAAGAACGCGTCCTGCAACGTGTACGATATCGGCGACGAAGTGCTGGCCCTGCAGTGGAATACCAAGATGGGCACCATTGGCGGCGATGTGCTCCAGGGCATCCAGAAAGCCATCGAACTGGCGGAAAAGAACTACAAAGGACTGGTGATTGCCAACGAGGGTGCCAACTTCAGTGCGGGCGCCAACGTGGGCATGATCTTCATGATGGCCATCGAGCAGGAATACGACGAGCTGGATTTTGCCATCCGCCAGTTCCAAAACACCATGATGCGGGCCCGCTATTCGTCCATCCCGGTGGTGGTGGCACCCCATGGGCTGGCCCTTGGCGGCAGCTGCGAGCTGAGCCTGCACGCCGACAAGTGCTGCCCGGCAGCCGAAACCTACACAGGGCTGGTGGAGCTGGGCGTGGGCCTGATCCCCGGCGGCGGGGGCACCAAGGAACTGGTGCTGCGTGCTTCCGACGACATGCACGAGGACGAGCCGGAGACCATCACCCTGAAGAACCGCTTTCTTACTATAGCCACGGCCAAAGTGGCCACTTCGGCCCATGAAGCTTTCGGCCTGGGCTTCTACCGCAAGGGGCTCGATGAGATCGTGATGAACCTGAGCCGCCGGGTGGCAGAAGCCAGGCGCTCCGTGGTGGAACTCTGGGACAGTGGTTATGTGCAACCTGTTCCCCGCAAAGACATCAAAGTGTTGGGGCGCCTGGGAATGGGAGCCCTGTACTCAGGCATTCACCAGATGTGGCGGGCCGGCTATGCCACCGACCACGACGCCCTGGTGGCCCGCAAGCTGGCCTACGTGATGTGCGGCGGCGACCTGAGCGAGGCCACCCTGGTGAGCGAACAATACCTGCTGGACCTGGAGCGTGAAGCCTTCCTGTCGCTGTGCGGCGAGAAGAAGACCCTCGAAAGGATCCAGAGCGTGCTGAAAGGCGGCAAGCCCGTACGGAACTAAGAAGGTAGCCCGGCAGTAAGGTATAGTTGTTGCAAGCCGTTGCATCGTATATGCCCAGGAAGCTTTTATGGTACCGGTTAAAGACGCTGATCATCATCTCCCTTATCTGGATCATCTTTGGCGTGGTGTTCTTCGAGAACCTGCTCAGCCGATCCAATGACCTGGGAGTACGGGTGTCGCTTTTCCGCTTTGCGCTCATCTTCGGCCTGGTCGGCTTCATTATAACGGGAATCCTTATCTTCTTTCTGAAGCCGGCCTTTAACCACCTGCCGGTATGGCTGTCGCTGCTGATCAAGATGGTCTTTACCCTGCTGCTCTTCGTGGTGATTGCGTTTGTGCTGCTGATGATCTACTACGTCTTTATGTACAACGGCAGCTTCGAGCGCTACCTGGAAAGTTTCTTTACCAAGATTCTGGTCACCCACACCTTTACCATCTTTATGATCGACATGGGGCTGATGACGCTGCTCTCCATGATCTTCCTGGAAGTATCGGATAACTATGGGCCGGGAATGTTCTGGAGCATCCTGGTGGGCGAATACCACAACCCTCAGATCGAGAACCGCATCTTTATTTTCCTGGACATCAACGAGTCGACCACCATCGCCGAGCAGCTGGGCCACGAGGAGTATTTCCGGATGCTTCGCCGGTTCT
>DASWYM010000389.1:0-3805 GCA_036404975.1 Chitinophagaceae bacterium | reverse complement strand
AAAGTAGACATACGCCCCTCCTCAGCTTATGATGGTTGTCAGGGCAGACAATGATTATACACATAAAGCAAAAGGCTGCTCCGAGGAGCAGCCTTTTGCTTTAAATGCTTTAATCCTATTGCTTTAAGAGCTTGATGGCCTCCGGTGTGCCCTGGCCATTGTCCAGTCGTAATAGATACATACCCGGCTTCAGGTCCTGCAGGGATATTTGCGTCTGGTAGGTGTCTGCCACCGGCCGGATCTGCCTGACCACGCGTCCCTCGGCCGTGGTGAGCGTTATGGTGGTTTGGGCGGTTATGCGCTCGTGCTGCAGGGTCACGGTCTGCTGTGCCGGCATGGGGAACAGCTTCAGGGCAGAGGCTCTCTTATTCGTCACCCTGGTAATGCTGCTGTACTCATACTTGCCATCAATGTCCACATTCTTTACCCGGTAGTATACGGTGCCCTGGACAGGCTGGGCATCGGTATAGCTGTACACCGGCTTGCCGTGTGCATTCACAAACCCCACGGTTTCAAACCTCATCCCGTTGGTGCTGCGTTCCACTTCGTAGCCGCGTACGTCTATTTCATCAGCTACTTCCCACTGCACATTCACGACGCTGTTCTCGCTGCGGGCCACGATGCCTTTAAAGGTTACCGGCAGGGGCGACTGCGCCACTTCGCCCAGTGAGAAGTCGTCGATGATGATCTCTCCGGTCAGCTTGGTGCGGATGCTGATCTCGTAGCGCACGTGCTGGCCCTGGTGAATATCCTCGTCGTTGATCTTGACGCAGATCCTTCCTTCCGTGGCGGGCAGGGGCGTCCAGATATAGCCGATGGCGGTAGTGGCCAGCAGTTCTTCGCCGCCCGTACAGTTACACTGGGCGTTGATGACGCGGATGCGGTAATCGCTTTCCGGTGGCGCCTGGTATTTGAAGCCCACAATAGTGCTGCCCGACATCGTGCTGTTGTACACGCTGGAAATAATGCTGGCTTCGCGCAGCGCCAGGTTATTGTCCTGGAGCCAGTAGCCCAGGGGAGTGGGATGGTAATAAAACTCCACCTGGTCGCGGCCGGCATACAGGCTGTAGGACGTAAAGCCTCCGCGGTCAAGGTTGAAATCTTCCACCACGTTGCAGTCGTTGCTGTTCGTGACGGTTGTAGGATTCTGGGCAAAAGAGCCGGTAGCCAGTGCAGTTAGCAAAAGGGTCGATAAGAGTGTTTTCCTGGGTTTAGGGTAAACGTGTTTCATAGTCGCTAATTATTAAGGGTGATTAATTACAGGTTTCCTTAGGGATTGATACCTAAAGCTTTCTGCGGGTTACGGATGGGTCGGTCTTTGCGACTATAGGAAGATGGATCGGTTGGTTGAAGGGGATATTTCAAATCCCGTTCCGAAGCTCAGCTGTTCGTAGAAATACGGGCCGGGTAGCGTAGAAGTACGATGGTTAAACGGAGATGATCCTGCCTGCAGGGGCATAAAAAAAGTCCACACAGGAGCGTGTGGACTTTTTTTAGATGAGATTGGGGTTATTATTCACCAACTACTTCAAACTCAACGTCAGCGTGCTGACCGTTGCCGAAATCGATAGATGCCTTATAAGTACCTAATTCCTTTACTTCATCCGTGATGTGGATGCGCTTGCGGTCGATCTCGTAACCTTTCTGGTCACGGATCGCACGGCTGATTTGCAGCGGGGTGACGCTACCGAAGATCTTGCCGCTGGTACCGGTCTTGGCACCTACGCGCACAGGACCTTCCTGCAGCTTGGCAATAACGCTGTTCACCTGGGCCAGCATCGCGTCTTCCTTCTTCTTGGCTACTTTCAGTCTTTCTGCCAGTTGCTTCCGGTTCGAAGGGTTGGCTTCTACAGCAAGGCCCTGGGGGATCAGGAAGTTACGGGCATAGCCGTTCTTTACCTTCACCAGTTCGTTTCTGCCACCAAGATTGTCTACATCTTGAATTAAGATAATTTCCATGTTGTGTTGTTTTTACCCAATCATCCGCCTAAGGCGGATGACTGTCCTCCGCCTTAGGCGGGTTAGAGTTAAATGATCTATTTCAATAAGTCGGTTACGAAAGGTAACAGGGCCATCTGACGGGCCTTCTTTACCGCATCCGACACCTTACGCTGGAACTTCAGGGAGTTACCGGTAATGCGACGGGGCAGCAGTTTGCCTTGTTCGTTCAGGAACTTTTTCAGGAACTCTACATCTTTATAATCGATGTAGCGGATGCCATACTTCTTGAAGCGGCAGAACTTCTTCGGGCGCTTCTCCTGCTTAATGGCGGTCAGGTATTTAATTTCATTTGGTCTGGCCATGATTAACCCTCCTGTACTTTTTCAGTTCCTGTAGGTACGCCACTTCTTTTTTTGCGGTTGTACTCAACGGCGTATTTGTCGAGTTTCGTTACCATGTGACGCAGTACGGACTCGTCACGCAGAAGCTGGATTTTCAGCTTCTCATTGAAGTCGGATGGCGCAGTAAATTCCACAACCCAGTATAAACCAGTGGTTTTTTTCTGGACGGGATACGCCAGTGATTTCAGTCCCCAGGGATTGTCGTGCACGATCTCGCCACCGTTGTCGGTAACCAGCGCCGTGAACTTCCTCTGTGCGTTCTTGAACTCTTCGTCGCTCAGAACGGGGGTAAAAATCACCATCAATTCGTAATTGTTCATTACCCTTGTTTTTGATTAAAAAATAAAATTTGGAGCGCAAAGGTAGCACCAATTGCCCAGATTCGGCCATTAGGGCGAGGAATTTTCTGGAACAGGGTGTTAAAAGAGGGAGCTGCGAGCTGTTAGCTACGAGCTGCGAGCTTTGGCCGTCTACGACACCGGGCTTCCTACAGGTCCCCCAGCACCCTTTTCTCTTCCTAATCCCCAATCCCTAATTCCTATCCCGATAGCTATCGGGACCTGCCCGAAGGGGGTATAAGCCATATATAACCCATATATAACCCATATATAAAGCATATATAAGGCATCTCTTTAAAGGGATGGGTTATATATGGGTTGTATATGCTTTGAATATGGGTTGTAAATGGCTTGTATCCGGGATATGGCGGCCTTTTGCCGGGCGTAAAGGGGCTGTGCGGTGGGCATATATTGGTTGAAAGCACCAAGCCCCGGTAGGGACCGGGGCTTGGTAGAATATGGGTTTCTGCTCTTGCTCCCCTTCAGAGGTGGAGGGTGGTTCCGGCTCTAAAAGTCAAACTCCCGGCGCTGCACATTCCAGCGGATGCCGGCGGAAAGGACCACGCTGTTGGGATTGCTCACCAGGCCCAGGTCGTTCCGCTCGCGGCGGTACAGGACGTTGCTCTCTAAAAACAGGTTGGGGCGCAGCTGGAAAGAGACCAGCAGCGAAGCAAGGGCCGTGCTGCTGCCTACACCGCCGCCCAGCTTATAGCCGTTTTCCTGCTGGCGGTAGGGTGGTACGTTAGGGTAAAAGATGTTGCCGCCGTAGGAAACCGAGCCGGTGTCCTTACCCTGCTTGTAATAGATGGCTTTGGCCTGAAGCAGCCACTTGGGGGCGGGCTGGTAGCGGGCAATGCCGATCCACTCCTGGAAATTGGCACCCAGCGGGTGGGCCAGCGCCTGGTTGTAGTGGGTGTAATTGGCCACCGAGTCCCTGTGCGAATAAGTAAAGGGACGCACCCGGTTGGTTTCCAGCTGCAGGTCCAGGTTGGGGATGCTGAAGGCGTCGATGTACTTGGCGCCCAGCTGCAGGCCCCACTTATTGGCCCACCAGCCGTTGTTCTTGCGCACTTCGGTCAGGCTGAACTCGTCGAGCAGGAACTGGGTGTAGAACTGGAACTTCTT
>DASWYM010000388.1:0-2690 GCA_036404975.1 Chitinophagaceae bacterium | reverse complement strand
CTTCTGAATATCCAGGACGCCGGTAATTCTTCCTTTGGCCAGGTCGGACCGCAGCTCTTCTTCATCCGTGTACGACACTAAGCGCACGTTGGCATACCGTTTCAATGAATCCAATACCGGGTTCAGGGTATCGCTTTTCGCATCCAGCACCACCCGGTAGGAGGGGCCCCCGCTGTTGCCGATAAACCCGAATACCAGGATAAAGATCAACGGGAAGAAGATGGAAAATATGACCGTTGAAGGGCTGCGCATGATGGCGATGAAGCTGGCTCTGGAAATAGCCAGCATAGCCCTGAACTGGTTATACGGTTGGGACATTCATTTCAATTGGCCGCAAAAGTAATCCTTAATGGATTATAAAGGTGAAGGGGAGCCTTGCCTGCGGCACGCCCACCATCTGCTTCACCTGCAGCATTTCCTGGTAAATGCGGTAGTTCTCCGCGCCCAGCTGCTCCTTGATTTGGGCGGTCGGAGCCGATGACTCCTTACCCAGCAGTTCATTCAGGAAGCTTTTGCGCTCGGGGTATTCCCTCAGGCGGAACTCTTTTACTTTGGCCATGCGGGCTGCGCTTTCCACGGCCGCCTGCAGGCCACCCAGCCTGTCTACCAGTCCCAGGCGCAGGGCGTCCTCTCCGCTCCACACCCTTCCCTGGGCAATGGAGTCGATATAAGCCGTATCTTTTTTGCGGCCTTCGGCCACCCGCTGCTTGAACTGGGCGTAGATGCGGTCCACGCCGGCTTGGATAAACTTCTTCTCCTGCTCGTTCAGCGGGCGGTACACCGCGCCGGCGTCGGCATAGTTGGCCGTCTTTACCCCATCGAAGGTGACGCCCAGCTTGTCGTTGAAGAAGCCTTCCATGTTGGGGATAATACCAAATACGCCTATGGAGCCGGTGATCGTATTGGGAGAGGCAAAGATGCTGTCGGCACCGGAGGCAATATAGTAGCCTCCCGAAGCGGCCACATCGCCGAAGCTCACCACCACGGGTTTGTCCTGTTTAGTCAGTACCAGCTCCCGCCAGATATTATCAGAGGCCAGGGCACTGCCGCCTCCCGAGTTGATCCGGAATACTACGGCTTTGATCGACTTGTCGAGGCGCACCTTGCGAATGAGCTTTACGTAGTCCTCGCTGCCGATGTTCTCCTTGTCGCCCTTGCCGTCAATGATAGTTCCTTCGGCATATATCAGGGCGATGCGCGAAGAACCGCTCTGGCGGAAGTCGGCCGCTTCGAGGTAGGTGTTGATGGTGATGTAGTTCACCTTGTCGTACTTGCCCAGCTTCAGGTTCTTTTTGATCTCATCCTTTACCTGGTCGTCGTATTTCAGCCCGTCAACCAGCTTGTGATTCACGGCGTCCTGTGGTGTTTGGATAGCACCGCTGTTGGCCAGCCGGTGCAAAGTGGCCGTATCGATCCTGCGGCTTTGGGAGACGCGCTGCAGGAAGTGATGGTACAGGTCGCCGAGCCACTCGGTGGTCTGTATCTTGTTTTCCGGTGTCATCTGGGTAGTACGGAAAGGCTCCGTAGCGCTTTTGAACTTACCGGCATAAAAGATCTGGGGCTCTATCTTCAGCTTATCGAGGGTGCCTTTTACAAAGGCCACATCCATGTGGAAACCGCTCCAGTCTACACTGCCCACGGGGTTGGCATAAACCCGGTCGGCGGCGCTGGCCACCAGGTAAGCGCCCTGGGTGATCATGTCGCCATGGGCGATGACGAATTTCTTGCTTTGCCGGAAGTCCAGCAGGGCATTGCGCAGTTCTTCGCTCGCGGCATAACCGTTGCCATTGCCATTGGCGGTGATATAGATACCGGCAATATGTTTGTCTTTGGCGGCATGGCGCACCAGGCGCACCACGTCGTAAAGACCCGGTACACCCGACTCCTCGCCGGTGAGGGCGCCCAGGGGGTTCTCCTGGAACTTTTCATTGAATGGCTGGCTCAGGTCAATGGTCAGTACCGATTTATCGGCCACCTTTGGCTTGTCTTTAGAGGCCAGGGCGGATATGGTGCCTACCAGTAGGAAGAATACGATCAGGGAAAAAACAATAAGGGCTACGAAAGAGGCCAGGAATATTTTGAGGAAGCTGCTCATACAAACGTCACTTTATGTTGCTAATATAAAAGATATTTGGCCGCTCGAATGACCGCTTATGAATCTTGCTTATATATTAACGGGAGGGAATCTTGGTGACCGGGAGGAAAACCTGCGGCTAGCGCGGGTGGCGATTGAACAAAATTGTGGTCGCATTACCTGTACCTCGGCCCTTTACGAGACGGAAGCCTGGGGGTTAAAAGACCAGGGACCGTTCCTGAACCAGGCACTGGAACTCAAGACAGGCCAGGGGGCAAAGGACCTGCTCGAGATACTGTTGTCCATAGAATTGTCTTTGGGCAGGGTACGGGACGTGAAGTACGGGCCCCGGATCATTGATATTGATATTATCTTTTTTAACCACGAGGTCATAGAACTCCCGGGCCTTGTAGTTCCGCACCCGCAGATGCACCTGCGGCGCTTTGCCCTGGAGGCGCTGGCGGAGATCGCCCCCGGCTATAGGCATCCCGTTTTTAATAAGCCGGTGAGCCAGCTGCTGGCAGAATGTACGGACACATTGGCGGTGAATAAATTGGGATAAGTTTTGAGCGCTGCGTCATCTATTATTCACTTACTTTGCCGCCTGCAACCACGA
>DASWYM010000387.1:0-2779 GCA_036404975.1 Chitinophagaceae bacterium | reverse complement strand
GCCCTGGCACCCGCACTCTCTTTTGAGTAAGGCGCTGGCAATCATCACGTAAATGCCACACATCGTGTTATCCCAAGGTGGAACGATAGCCTGTACCGTACCCTGCCTAACCGGCCAGGAGGCTAAGGATAAGTGGAGGCCATGATGCGGGAAAGAACAGGTAAAATGATTTTCGTCAGGAGCAGTGCTACAGCCTGCAAGCCGGCGTATGGACCAACCACTGCACAACCTCCCGGTGCCGTCCATCGGAGATCCGGTACAGTGGCTGTTGCCTATCTATCATTATTTAGGTAAGACGGAATCGAAGACGAATTTCTATGATGATTAAATCGGTGCAGGTCATCGCTATCATAAGGATCTATGTTCCTTTTCCTTCAGGGTTCGTCGGGAAACCGCCCAGCTGGCACTTACACCATGGTCACGTCCTGGCGCTGCGGTGCTCCTCCTTCGCTTTCGATAAGGTAAGCGTAGGCCTCCTTCAACTCGCGCTTGCCGCTGTGGGTGAACACCAGCAGGCGGCGGCCATCGGTGCGCACGTGCACGATGCCAAAGGCGCTGCGGCTGAAGGCAAAGAAGGGCGTCTGCGCCCCTTTGAGCCGTTTGGCCATCCCCTCCATCTTCAGGAAGGCCACCATTTCGGTAACGAACACCAGGGGCCGGTCGATGCGCGAGTGGCGCCCCAGCGCGCCCACCAGGGTGGCCCGCGGGTGAATGTATTCCTTCTGTTCCGACTCGTCGCCCGACGACACTACCGACACCAGGGGGCTTACCTCCCTGAGGAAGTCGCCGGAGAAGTCGGCCGAACCGTGGTGCGGCACTTTCAGCACTTCGGCTTCGATGCTCTGCTCCCCGTTGCGCGCCTGCTTCACCAGGAGGTCTTCGGCCTCCTCGTTCAGATCGCCGGCAAATAGAAAGCGCACGTTGCCGTACCGGAGGCGCAGGATCACCGAGTGGCCGTTGATGGTGTGTGAAGCCGAATAGCTCTTTTGCTCCTCGTCGCGTGCGGCCTGCTGCACGCTGCGCGGCGGGCTGCTTAAAAACTTCAGCGCCGGCTTTCCGGCTACCGGTTCCACGATGGGCCCCAGCACCTCCACCTCCACGCCGTCGAGGAACGAGAAGGCCCCGTTGCTGCTGTGGTCGAGGCGCTGTTGCTCCAGCCCGCCGTAGAAGGCCTTGTACTCGGCCAGGGCCGCCTTCCAGGCCCTGAAGGGGGTGTTCATCTCGCTGTCGTCCACCTGCAGCAGGTTGTCGTGCAGCCCGGTGAGGTAGAGGGACCCATTATTTTTCACCGTGCGGCCCAGTAGCTTTTGGTCCGGTACCCGTTTGCCGTCAGCATCCTCCGAAGGACGCTTGACAATACCGTTGTGAAACACCCGTAGCGGCTGCATGAAGAGGCGCTTGCGGGGATTTTCGTTGGTTTCGCTTTTGAGGATCTGCGGCAGGCCCTTGAAGTGGTCGGCATCACCATGGGTCACCACGATGGCGTCGATCACCTTTGGGTGTTGAAGGCTGGAGCCCGGGTAGCGCGCTGCCAGGTAGCGGGCAAAGAGCTGGTTCTCGCCCCCGTCGATGAGCATGACCTTGCCTTGCGGGGTTTCCACCACGCAGCCATCGCCCTGCTGCACGTCCACGAACGACACCTGCAATACGTCTTTATCGGCCAGGGGGCGCACCACCTCGTGGCGGTTGTCCCTGCCGGGTAGAATATAACCGGTGCGGGCCACGGGGGTAATGCTCCCGTCGGCTCCCTCCTGGAAGTCCTGCAATTTTATTTTAATGGCTGTGGCCGTGGACTCTTCTACCTCCACGGGATCGCCCCAGGCCAGCACGGTCAGCAGGCCCGACTTTTTGTTGGCCTCTTTATAGACTTTGGCCAGGTCAACGGCAATAAAATGAGTAGGCATATGGTTGGTTTACTTGTGGCAGTTCAGGGGCTTTTCACCGGCAGGCGAAAAATACAATACGGCAACAGCCCTGTCAACCCGTAAAAACACGGTAGCAGGCAGGAAAAAGGTCCGGCAAAGAGCTACCCCGGCTCAAGGCTTCTACCAGTCCACTTCCCCTTTCTCCCGTATTTCTGCCGTATCTGTGCCGTATTTGTCCCGTATTTGTCCCGACCGTTAAAGGCCCGGAACAAATACGGCAGAAAGGCGGGGTGCATGGGCAGTAGACTGCGGATAAAATGGGATTATTCAGGATAAGATGGGAAAATATGGAACCGGTGTTTGGAAAGGGGGGTGTGCGGAATGTAAATTAGCCAATGAGACAATGTGCAGAGGTGCAAATGAGAGAAGCTGCAAGCCTCAAGCTACAAGCCGCAAGCGGGGAAAGAGAGAGACTGGAGTCGGGAGCCGGGAGTCGGGAGCCGGGAAGAGGAACTGCCGGCTACCAGCAGAGAGCCGATCTTTTCTCAACCGCTCCACAACTCTAAACTCAAAACTCTAAACTCTAAACCGTTTCTCCTATGGCTAAACTCAATACCCCGTTCGCATTCACGGGCAACCTGCAGGGAGTCGTCGCTTATACGCGCAAGGACCTGCCCGGTACCGTTATCCTGCGTGCGCAGGCAGGACCAACTGCCGGCGACGTTCATACCAAACCTTCTTATGACATCACCCGGCGTAACAACAGTGAATTTGGCGGCCGGTCCACCACGGCCAAATGGATCCGCAGCACCCTCTATCCCTTAAGACACCTGGAGGACTATATGGTGAACTCGGCCCTTACCAAACTCCTAAAGCCTGTTCAGCTATTGGACACCAACAGCCCTTTTGGCCGA
>DASWYM010000386.1:0-6821 GCA_036404975.1 Chitinophagaceae bacterium | reverse complement strand
TATTGTATTTTTTGTGTTCCCGCTGATCGCCCGCTGGTTCTTTAAGAAATTCGATGACAACATCTCGCAGTACATCTTCGTGCTGGCCATGGTGTTCCTTGGTTCTTTCCTCGCCGAGGTGGCGGGGCTGGAAGCCATCATCGGCGCTTTCCTGTCAGGGCTGGCCCTGAACCCCTTTATCCCGCACAACTCGCCGCTGATGAACCGCATCGACTTTGTGGGCAATGCATTCTTTATTCCCTTCTTCCTCATTAGCGTGGGGATGCTCGTCGACTTTAGCGTGCTGTTCAAAGGATGGGGTGCCCTGGAAGTGGCGGGAGTGATGATCGTTATCGGTATCCTGGCCAAGTGGGTGGCTGCCTGGCTGACCCAGAAAACTTTCCGCCTGCCGGTACTGGACCGCCAGATGATCTTTGGCCTCAGCACCGCCAGGGTAGGGGCCACACTGGCCGTGGTGCTGGTGGGCTATAACCTGATCCTGGGCGAAACTGCCACCGGTGAACCCATACGCCTGCTGAACGAAGATGTGCTCAACGGCACGGTGTTGATGATCCTGGTGACCTGCACGGTGAGCTCGCTGGTAGTGGAAAAAACCTCGCGGCAGCTGGCCCTGCGCGAAGAGGCCAAGGGAGCGGGGGGCGAGGATGACTCCGAAAGGATCCTCATTTCGTTGGCCTATCCCGAAACGGTGGCGGCCCTCGTGGACCTGGGCCTCATGCTGAAGCCCAAGAAAAGCAAGATCCCGGTATACGCCCTACACGTCACCTCCGACGAGAGCGGCGCGGGCCATACCCCCATGATGGTGCGCAAAATGATGGACAAGGCCATTGCGCATGCGGCAGCTTCCGAAAATACGCTCATCCCCCTGACCCGCTACGACCAGAACATCAGTAACGGGATCATTTATACCATTAAGGAGCAGAACATCACCGACGTGCTGATCGGCCTGCACCAAAGCACCGACCAAAAAGACCTGTTGGGGCCTACCGGCGAGAGGATCCTGCGCAACACGCTGGAAACCATCTTCATTTACCAGTCTGTTCAGCCTTTCAATACCCTGAAAAGGATGTTGGTGGTGGTGACGCCGCGTGCCGAAGGTGAGCCGGGCTTTGGCCACTGGTTTGAAAAACTCGCTACCGTGGCCCGCGAGGCAGGCCTGCCCCTGTTGTTTTATGGACACCCCGCCACGCTCAAGGAGCTGAAGGACCAAAACAAATACGGCCCTAGCCCGGTAAAGGCCGAGTACCATGCCTTTACCCAGTGGGAGGACTTCCTGATCTTCAGCCGCTACCTGAAGAGTAACGACCTGTTTGTAATCATCTCTTCGCGCAAGGGCCACATCTCGTACCATCCCCACCTGGACAAGATCTCTTATTACCTGACTTCTTATTTTACGTCGAGTAATTTCCTGATCGTGTACCCGCGGCAGTTGGAGCACGGTGTGAAGATGGATGATGTACAGCACGTAGACACCAGCTTACTGGAGTCTATCACCGAAAACGTTGGAAAAGTGGCGCCGGGCAACTTCCTGAAGCGGGTGTTTGGGAAGAAGAGGGGGTAGGTCCCGATAGCTATCGGGATAGGAATTGGGGATTAGGAATTAGGGATTGGGCGTTTAGGGTGGGAAGTTGGAGGCAGGGATCAGGAGGGATTCAAATGACTCAATGCCTTATTGACCCAATGCTCCAACTATGGAGCAGGGGCTCTTCTCTGGAGCCCCGCCAATTAAAAAAGGCCTCTTCTTTAGGAAGGGCCTTTCGATATGGTGAGCGGCTTTATGCCGCGCGCTTAGCGGTCGATGGTTTCGTCGATCCGTTCGTCCTCTACATTGCGGAGCACTTCGGAGGTGATCTTGCGCAGGGGGTTCTTGTTGCGCTCGTCGTACTCGGCGCGGCGGTTGATAATGTCGACGCACTCAAAGACGGCCGTCATAAATGAAGTGTGGTCGGCTATGTTCTTACCCGCTATGTCGAAGGCAGTGCCGTGGTCGGGCGAGGTGCGTACAAAGGGCAGCCCCGCGGTATAGTTCACTCCTTCGCCCACGGCGATGGTCTTGAAGGGGATCAGTCCCTGGTCGTGGTACATGGCCAGCACGGCATCGAACTGGTTGAAGGAGCGGCGGGCAAAGAAGGCGTCGGCACTGTAGGGGCCAAAGACCAGCTTTTCGCGCTTGGCTTCCTTGATGGCGGGTTTGATGATCTGTTCTTCCTCGTTGCCGATGAGGCCTTCGTCGCCGGCATGGGGGTTGAGGCCCAGCACGGCAATCTTGGGCTTGTCGATGCCAAAGTCGCGGCGCAGGGTCTGGTGCAGCAGCGCCAGTTTCGACAGGATGGCCCCGCGGGTAATGCTGGCGGCCACTTCCTTAATGGGCAGGTGCTCGGTCACCAGGGCCACCCGCAGGTTGTCGGCATAGAGCAGCATCAGCACGTCGCTCACGCCGGCGGCATCTTTGAAGAAGGGCGTGTGGCCGGTATAATTAAAGTCGGCCGACTGCACGTTCTTTTTATGGATAGGGGCGGTCACCACGCCCTGGATATGCTGTTCCTTCAGGGCCTGCATGGCGGCCTGCAGCGACAGGACGGCATAGTGGCCTCCCTCGGCGCTGAGCTGCCCGGGGTTGATGGCCACTTCGTCCTCCCAGCAGTTAAAGATGTTGATCTGCTTGTGGTTGATCTTCGAAAAGTCCTTAATGCTCTGGTAATTAAAATGAGCGTCCGGTACCGACTTGCGGTAGAAGTTGATCAGTTTATTGGAGGCAAAGATCACGGGGGTGCAATGTTCCAGCAGGCGGTGGTCGGCAAAGGTCTTGATGATCAGTTCCGTTCCGATGCCATTGAGGTCGCCACAGGTAATGCCAATAACGGGTTTTTGCATAAGCAAAGGTTATAAATAAAAGGTTACACTTAGCGTGGTATAGTAAAAACCACAAAGTTAGCGATGGAAACTTACGAAAAAGAATGGCCAAAAACCCTCTGGCATATGTGGGAGGCGTATGTTAGTTTTGACCTTCCGGAACTATAGCTAACCAGGAGGTGTAAGAGGAACTACTTAAAAATAAATGAGTGGCCTCTTGCATTACTGAGGAAAAACACCCAATTTGCACCGGTTTAGTGAATCCATTACCTGTTGAAAGCCGTCAAGACGCCTGAAGCGTAGTTCTGATTAGTGCAGTTTTCTTGCACGTCTTTTCCTGTAATGTTTTATTGAGCCATCCTATCCGTGCTGCGGCATTGGGTAGTTATCCAAACATCCTTTGTTAGAAAACCATAAACTGTCTCTATGAGAAAACTTTTACCCTTAGTGGTAGCTATTGCTATGTCGATTTGCGGTGCCCAGGCCCAATGCCCCGCCGGCTATAAATCCGCTGCCCTTAACTGGGATGGACTGGATTACTTCTCCACCACCGGGTACAATATGAATCCCCTGTCGGGGACCATGTCACCCAATCAGACTTTTGCTTTTGGTAAGAACCGGTTGAACATTACTTATGCTAATGGAATAACGAGTGTTGGGGAGAATGGAGGGCATACGGGATCCAATGCCATAAGTGGGGAAAGTGTGCAGTTTACCGGTAATGGTACTGTTACGCTGACTTTTGCTAATGAAGTAGCTAATTTGAAGTTTTCAATCCATGATATAGATTATCTTCAGAACCTTCAGATAAGTGCCAGCAATGCAACTAATGTTCTGCAGAATATTGATATTGCTCTACTAGGTAATAATATTTTGACCTTGAGTGGTGATAATAGCGTCAATCCCTCGGTTGCAGATAATACTACAGGTGGTAACAAGCAGAATCCTACTTTTGGGACCGTTGTTGCTGCCTCCGTTCTTGATGCTTCACTGGATGTGGCAATAGCTGGTCCTGTAAAGACTATTACGCTGACAACAAGCAATACGGGTACTGTAACTTCAGGCAGCCAGGCTTCTCAGGAGAACGGATCCTACTGGCTTTCAGATATTTCAGCCTGTATTACCGAAACTTATACGCCAAATTATTATTCTGTATCTCAGCCTTTTACCGGTATGCCTGCTTATGTCCTGGCTGCTATCAACAATTCGGTTTATATGGTGGACCCCGCAACCGGCAAAGCAAAGTTTGTTTTTAGTGATGGGGCCAACAGCGGAACGATCAATTCGTTGGCTTATGATCCTTATAACAAAGTGGCCTATTTCTGCTGGAGCTTAACGA
The DNA here is from genome assembly GCA_036404975.1 of Chitinophagaceae bacterium. GTDB lineage: Bacteria > Bacteroidota > Bacteroidia > Chitinophagales > Chitinophagaceae > Flavisolibacter. Next base: position 2,629 of record DASWYM010000386.1, on the reverse strand, counting down.
ACAATGGTTCCACCACCGCAAGTTCGAAGACCTTGCACAAATATGATTTTAAGACTGGAAATGTAACTACCATTGCCAATGATGTGAACACTTTTGGTTTGCCCACCTTTAATCAGGGGACTGAATCAGGGGCTGCTGCTTTTTATGACGGAGCTTTATATATTGGGATTGAAGGTGGTGCCGATAACGGAAGTGGCGGGCCCAGGACAACCACAACAGGTATAGAATCTATTGTCTGGCGGATGACCTTTAATAGTAGTGGTGCGCCGGAAAATATATCCCAGGTATATTCCACCAGCGGGGATACACATGACTGGGGTGATTTTGGGATCAGTAATGACACCCTCTATGATTTCAATGGAGAATCGGGTGGTGCCCATTATCAGCACGTTAGCCTTTACACCGGTTACAACACCAGGGTAGAGGATGTGAATGCTTTGCCCCGGCAGACGGCCGTCGGTTGGGATGGTACCATATATAATATGGGTAATACCATTGGTGCATATGATCTGAATGGCCGTACCGGAACAACAAGAACCATTAGTTCCACACCAACTCTTCCCAATTGGAGCAATACGGGGGCTCCCAGCTTCGGTGATGCCGCTGAAGCTTTCCGGCCTGCAGTGGATTTTGGCGACGCACCCTTGACGTATGATCCTGATCCTGTGGCTCCAGCCCTGCACGAAACTATTTCCACCTTACGACTGGGTGCCACTACTGATGTAGAATGGGATAAAGTTGATCCGGGAACAGGAGCAACAATAGATGGAAGTGATGAGGATGGCCTGGCTTACGCACGTATTTTTGTGAATGGAGCTAATTATGTTGCCGATCTGAGCGTTTTTAATAATACAGGAACTGTTGCCACCGTATGTGCATGGCTGGATTTTAATAACGATGGAATGTTCCAGTCCACGGAAGGCATATCGCAAACAGTGACTTCGAGCACGACCACTCAGCCCGTAAGCTTGTTCTGGCCCAGTCCCGTATCCTCCCTGCCGAATAATTCTTATACCTATCTGCGTATCCGGATCACCACGGCAGCTATGACCACTTCACAGCCGACTGGCTATTTCCCTGATGGCGAGGTGGAAGATTATTATGTGTTTGTATCCAATACTCCGTTGGACGTTAAGCTGAAAGACTTCACGGCAAAGAAAGCAAACGATAATAAAGTTAGTCTTGCCTGGAGTGTAACCGACGAGGAAGCCAATACCCGTTACGAATTGCAGAAGAGCGGCAATGGCCAGGACTGGTCTGTTATCCATAAGCGTGTAGCCCAGCAGGACAATGCCCAGGCAGCCTACGAAAGCTTTGATGGTACACCCATTGTCGGTGATAATTACTACCGCCTGAAGATCAGCGAGGCTGATGGTAGTGTGGTTTACAGTGCGATTAAGAAAGTGGTGTTTGAAAAGCCGGTGGTGGTATTGGTAACACCAAACCCTGCCTCTTCAAATGTGCGCATAATGGTGCAGTCTGGTCAAAGGTCCTCTGCGCATATCAGGATAGTGGATATGAATGGAAGATCCGTGTATGAGCGCGATATCGTGGTGGAAGCGGGGGTGAACGGATACACCCTTCCGGTGAGCCAGTGGCCTTCCGGTGTGTACCAGGCCGAGATATGGATCAATGCCAAACGGCATACCCAACAGTTAATTGTAAGTAAGTAATCTCAATACGTCCAATCCTAGTAGAAAAACCATGTTGAAGAACAAAATAATGGCGCTGGCGTTTGGCCTGCTGGCCTTGGTTGGGGCTGTTGATGCCCAGGAGAAGTATAGTAAAGTAATTATTTACCCGGCCTCTCATGAACAACGATTAAATCTTATTGGTCTCCTGGAAATAGACCACTTTATGGAGTTGGAAGGAGGCCTGGTGACTGAGATCAGTGAAAGTGATGTGGCTCAGTTAAAGTTATCCGGAGTAAAGCATAAAGTGTTGATTGATGATGTGGCAAAAAACCTTAGGGAAGAAAATGCGCGGTTTTTGGCAGCCCGTAAAAAGGGAATTAAGCTCTCCACCGGTAAAGTAGCTCTTGAACAAAAAGGCAGCACCGTTGATAAAATCATTAAGAAGCCAACCGACTTTGAAGTGAAAAGTACATTCGGTGGATATTACAGCTTTGCGGAGATGGAGAGTGCTATGGATGTTTTGGTAGCCAAGTATCCATCAATTGCACAAAAAATATCTATAGGTAAAACCTTTGAAAATAGGGATATCTGGGTCATTAAAATATCTGATAATGTTATTACTGACGAAGCCAACGAACCTGAAGTGCTTTACATGGGATTGCAGCATGCCCGGGAAGCAATCACAGGGAGCAGTATGATCTTCTTAATGCAGTATTTATGTGAGAATTATGCCATGGATCAAAAAATCAGGGGACTGATAGACAATCGTGAATTTTTCATTATTCCCTGTTTTAATCCGGATGGGTGGGAGTATAATAGACTTGGTGGAGTCGGTAGTATGTGGAGGAAGAATCGATCTCCGAACGGAGCCCCTGGTGTAGATTTAAATAGGAATTGGGGTGTTGATTGGGCTAATTGCAGTGCACCAATAAAGGGCTTATCCTCTAGTTGTGGCAGCGGCTCTCAAACCTCAGACACTTACTATGGGCCTGGTG
>DASWYM010000385.1:0-8991 GCA_036404975.1 Chitinophagaceae bacterium | reverse complement strand
GACAGGTTAAAACAGGCCATGAAACTCTCCCATTCAGGAATAACCCCTCTAAATTCCCTATATAACCAGTATCTGACCAGTATCCGATCAGTATCTATATAGATACTAGTTATATACTGGTTTGATACTGGTCAGATACTGGTTATATACTGGTCATCTATGCCTGGACCCTGAATGAAAATGCTCTGTATTGGCACAAAAAAAGGAGCCGAAGCTCCTTTAGTATACCTGTAAATCGGTTTGAGGATTGAACGATCCAAAGCTAGCAGCTAGAAGCTGATAGCTAGCAGGTTCTAACACATCACTGTCCCTGTGCCAGGCTGTAGGCCCGCTTGCCGTCCCACATATTGAGCACTTCCAGGGAGCAGACCTTGAAGTCGGCGCTCAGGCTGACGTAGAGGCCTACGATGTCCTGCTGGTTGAGGGTCTGGTCGTTGAGGGTTTCGAAGCGCAGGTTGTACTGGTTTACGAGGTTAGTGTACTTCGAGCCGGTTGGCCATACCTGGGTGCCGCGGTTGCTGACGCTGAGCAGCTTGAACTTGGTGCCGCCGTGGTGGATGCACTTCTCGGCAATGACTTCGGGCTGGGCGCTGCTTTCGATGAACATATCCACCCCTACGATCTTTTCGTTTTGCATTTCCTCGGTCATCATCATGGCATTCTTCTCCAGCTTGAACATAGTGGGCGTTGCCGGCTGGTTGGGCAGGATGGGCTTCATGCCCTGGGCGGGCACGCGGCCAAAGTTGCCTATAACCGCTTCGGCAAACTGGGTGGTATTCACCGAAGCCTTGGAGCGGTCGCCAAAGTCACCGGTGTGCACGCCGTTTTCCAGGGTGTAGAGGAGGGCATTTTCGATGGTGGCGGCGTTTTCCATAAAGCCCAGGTGGCGCAGCATGGCCAGTCCGCTGAGCAGCAGGGCCGTAGGGTTGGCAATGTTCTTCCCGGCAATGTCCGGCGCGGTGCCGTGCACAGCTTCGAAGATGGAGATGTGATCGCCGATGTTGGCCGAAGGGGCGAAGCCAAGGCCTCCCACCAAACCGGCGCAGAGGTCGGAAATGATATCGCCCTGCAGGTTGGTGAGCACTACCACATCAAACTCGTCGGGACGCACGACCAGCTTCATGGCCAGGTCGTCAACGATCTTATCGTCGGCTTTCAGTTCGGGGTATTCTTTGGCCACCTCGTAGAAGCACTCCAGGAAGAGCCCGTCGGTGAGTTTCATAATATTGGCCTTGTGCCCGCAGGTAATGCGGCGGGCGTTCTTCTTTTTGGCCATCTCGAAAGCATAGCGGATGACCTGGAGGCTGCCGGGGCGGGTAATAAAGCGGCGGCTGAGCGCCACATCATGGGTAAGCATATGCTCGATGCCCCCGTAGGTATCCTCAATATTTTCGCGTACTATGGTGATGTCGATGGGAATGCCGGCTTTGGAGAATACGGTGTCCACGCCGTGCAGGGTCTGGAAGACGCGGTTATTGGCGTAAGTATTCCACGTTTTGCGGGCGGTGACGTTCACACTTTTCACTCCTTTGCCCTTGGGAGTTTCCATGGGACCCTTGAAAAGGACGCCTAACTCTTCTATAGTAGCCTGGGCCTCAGGGGTCATGCCGTTGGAGAAGCCTTTGTCGAAGACCCACTTCCCCATATCCACAAATTCATACTGGAGATCTACTTTGTTGGCTTTGAAGATGTTAAGCACTGCTTCCATGATTTCCGGGCCTATTCCATCGCCTTTAGCAACCGCTATTTTCATAATTAAGGGTGTTGTTTGTGGGCGTAAAATTAGGATTGTGGAAAGTATTGTACTACTTTGATCGTAAATAATTATGGTAAGAACTTTGTTTTATAGTATCTAAACTTGTGGTATGGTGAGTAAAATATCAGAAGGGGTTAAGATCAGCGTGGAGACGTTCTATCAGCAGGACTATTCCAACCCGTTGCAGTCGGAATACATGTTTGCGTACCGCATCACTATTGAAAACCACAACGGTTTTCCTGTGAAACTCCATAGCCGTCATTGGCATATTTTCGATAGCGATGGCAGCTATCGTGAAGTGGAAGGAGAGGGCGTAGTAGGCATGCAGCCGGTGATCAGCAGCAGTGAGGATTACCAATACGTGAGTGGCTGTAATTTGCACACCGAGATGGGACGGATGCATGGTACCTATTTAATGGAGAACCTGCATACGAAGGAATTGTTCGAGGTAAAGATCCCTGCGTTCGAAATGGTTACACCTTTCAAATACAATTAATCTAAACCTGGACCCGGGAAGGTCAATGGACTTCCTTCCAAGGAACTGATCTTCATTATCCCGGTAAAAGACATTTCAAGGCATTTGGTTGATGGCTTAGCCCCGAGGGCTTCGCACCGGACAAATGCCTTTTTTGATGCCCGATAGGGAGAGTCGGGAGTCTTTAGTTGGGAGTCGGGAACCGTGTCCTGCAGCAGGAAGAGGTTTACAGTGGAGGATTATTGATTACTGGATTATTAATTATTCCCGTGCTTGTGGCTGTGGCCTTTTGTAGGAAAGCTCACTACTGCGGAGGCCCACTCATCACTCATTACTCATCACTCATGACCCCACGTACCGCGTACAGTGTAAAGTGTTCAGCTTCCCTGTCTCACATTTCACCTCTCACGTCTCACGTGCTTCTATTTGGGCCGGTAGGCCGCGCCCTGGAAAATGGTGCGGGCAGGGGTTTGAAGCACCTGCTGAACAGTAAGCTTTTCGTTCTTGCGGGCATACTGCTGCACGATGCGCCAGCCGATCCACTGTCCGATATTGCCGGGTGATGCCTCGGGCATCCCCTGTGTGAAGGGCGATTCCCCTATATAGGTCTGGATGACATGTGGTTCTACCCCGTAGAGGTTTTCATTCTTGATGATATAACCCCACACGTTGCCTTCGTTCTCCTTTGCCCAGTCGAGTTGCTTCCCGGTATAGCCGGTCAGCACGCTGTCGGGGGCATCGGGCAGGAAGCGATCGAGCAGGAACCACTGCTTGCCTTTTTCCACCATCTGCTCGACCAGCGGTCGGCCGACGCTCTGGTCGGGGTACACATCGTCCACAATGGCCTTCATGCTGTTGGCCACCATGTATTCCTTATCAAAGCGGCGGGAGATGTAAGAAGGGTAGACCTGCTGCAGCTCGGGCGCCTGGTACACCGAGAAGTTCTTACCAGCATACTGGTGCAGGCCTATGCCTAAGTGTTCGGGGGTGAGCACAACACCGGGGGCGTCCAGCGTGGCAATAAAGGTGATGACGCGGGGCACGCGGAACTGCGGGTAATAGTACTTTACATACTTAAATCCATCCGTCAGGTCTCTTTTCAGCCAGCCCAGGTCGCGGTACTTTTCCTGGAGGGAATCATTGATAGGGCGGTAGCTGGCGATAATGTGGCGCAGGATGCCCTGGCCGGCCGGGTCCATCGGGTCGAGCTGCAGGATGTTCTGCATATACACAGGGAAGAAGTGCGGGTGGGCCTTTTGCAGGTCGGCCAAACCCTGCCGGAGGTTGTTGGTATCGATCTTAAAAAGCGACTGCTCAAAGCGCTCCACGGTGAGGTCTACCTTGATGCCGGAAACATCGGGCTTGTTGGCATCGCCGCCACAGGCAGAAAGCAGCACTATTATTGCGAACAGGTAAATTCTAAACATAATGTGTAAACGACAAGTTTAGTGAATTATTCCGGAACTTTGATTTCCTAGCAATACGATTGACAATGAAAATATTCCTGGCGCAGCAAAATTATCATATTGGCAACTTTGAGGATAACGCACGTAAAATTATAGATGGTATTACCAAAGCCAGGGAGGCAGGGGCCGACCTGGTGGTCTTTACTGAACTCTCCATCTGTGGTTACGCCCCGCAGGACTTCCTGGAGTTTGACGACTTTATTAACCAGTGCTACGCGACCATCGACCTGGTGAAGGAGCATGCGGACGACATAGGCGTGCTAGTGGGCAGCCCGGCCCGTAACCCGCTGAGGGAAGGCAAGGACCTGTTCAACGCGGCGTTCCTGCTCTACGAAAAGGAAGTGAAAGCGGAGATCCATAAAACCCTGCTGCCGACCTATGACATATTTGACGAGAACCGTTACTTCGAGCCGGCCATTAACCACAGGTGCATCGAGTTTAAGGGAAAGAAGCTGGCAGTAACCATTTGTGAAGATATCTGGAACTTTGGCGATAACCCCCTGTACCGGGTGACCCCCATGGAGGTGCTGATCAAGGAAGGGCCCGATGTCATGATCAACCTGTCGGCCTCGCCTTACAATTATGCCCAGGACGTGGTGCGCCGCAGTATCGTGGAAGCCCACGTGGCCAAGTATGATATCCCCATGCTGTATTGCAATGCCGTGGGGGCGCAAACGGAGGTAGTCTTTGACGGGGGTAGCCTGGTGTACGACATCAATGCGCAACTGGTAAAGGAGATGGCTTATTTCAAAGAGGATTACGCCCTCTTTGACCTGGAGGAATTATCTAAAAAGCACGCCACCGCCCCCGTAGCCCACAAGTATTACTATTCTGCTTCCGAGGTCGGCCGCGATACCGACACGCTGAAGTACCTGACCGAAGAAAAGAACATCGAGGAGATCTACTCGGCCCTCATCCTGGGCATCAGGGACTACTTCCAGAAAATGCGCTTCGGTAAAGCCACCCTGGGTGCCAGTGGTGGTATCGACAGCGCCGTGGTGCAGGCCCTGGCGGTGGAAGCATTGGGGAAGGAGAATGTGCACGTGTTGCTCATGCCTTCGGAGTACTCTTCCTCCCATTCGGTAGAAGATGCTGTAGCCCTTAGTAAGAAGCTGGACAACCGCTATGATATAGTAGCTATCAAGGATATCTACCAGTCCTTTTTAACGACGCTGGAGCCCATCTTCAAAGGGCTGCCTTTCGGGCTGGCCGAGGAGAATATACAGGCCCGCACCCGCGGCAACCTGCTCATGGCCGTGGCCAATAAACTCGGGTATATCCTGCTGAATACTTCCAATAAAAGCGAGCTGGCTACCGGTTATGGCACCTTGTATGGCGATATGGCCGGTGGCCTGAGCATCCTGGGGGATGTGTACAAAACGCAGGTATATGCCCTGGCCCGCTATATCAACCGTAAGGAGACGATTATCCCGGAGAATATCCTCACCAAGGCCCCATCGGCCGAGTTGCGCCCGGGTCAGAAGGACAGCGACAGCCTGCCGGAATACGATATCCTCGACCGGGTGCTGTTCCAGTATGTGGAGCTGCGGCAGGGCCCCAAAGAGATCATTGCCCAGGGCTTTGACCCTGCCCTGGTGGCGCGGATCCTGAAACTGGTAAATACCAATGAGTACAAGCGCAAGCAGTTCTGTCCCATTATAAGAGTCAGCGCCAAAGCCTTTGGCGTAGGGCGCCGACTGCCGATAGTGGGTAAGTACCTGTCGTAAGACAGGCGTTGCTTAATGAATAAAGTTGGCTACAAGCGTGGAGGCGCCAATTATGGGTAAGGTAGTGTCTTTGGAAAGACTCAACTTAGTGTCGCTCAGGGTCACAACCTTATATTGTCCGCCATAGCCTAATACGGCATTGCCGGTAATATTGAGTTGCGTTTCGTTGGAGGCAAATGCCCAGGTAAATGGGGTAGTTGCCCCCGGACTGCTGGGACACGCGATAGCACCTTCCGATACAGTGCCGGATCCGTTAGTTTCGAACTTGAGCGTATTGTCCTTGGCGCAGGCGTTGATTTGGCTGGAAAGGTCCGTGTCAATGGTACCGTCCTTATTTACGTCAATGCCTGCAGTTTCAAACTTCCACGATGCCTCGGTAAGAGTCTGTGTCTTCGTTTTGCCCGCAGGAGTGTTGTCATCGTCGTCTTTGTCACAGCTGGTGGCTAAGAACAGGATGGGTAGAAAGTAGAGTACCTTTTTCATGAGTTTGTCTAAGTTTGTTGGTATAGGACAATTAATTTCAAGAAAACGCAGCTTTTCACCATAAAACGGTGAAAAAGGGGTGTTAAGTATAATGGTTTAACTGTATTAAGGTATTTTGTTTAAATAACTTTACAAATACGGCAGACAATTTGCTAAGTGGCAGTCATAATTTCTATACCTAAACCTTTCGTATGATTAGAACGGCTGAAGAGATCCGGCAGCTCAATGATAAAATAAGTTATTCAGGACGGTTTATCGACAACCTGCGCAACGAAGTGGGCAAGGTGATCGTAGGACAAAGCTATATGCTCGACCGCCTGCTCATAGGCCTGCTCAGTAACGGCCACGTACTCCTGGAAGGGGTGCCCGGACTGGCCAAGACCCTTACCATTAAGTCGCTGGCCCAGGCCATCCACGCGAAGTTCAGTCGTATTCAGTTTACCCCCGACCTGCTCCCGGCAGACGTGATCGGTACCCTTATTTACAACCAGCAACGCAACGAGTTCGTGGTGCGCAAAGGACCCATCTTTGCCAACTTTATCCTGGCCGACGAGATCAACCGTGCCCCTGCCAAAGTGCAGAGTGCCCTGCTGGAAGCCATGCAGGAGCGGCAGGTAACTATCGGCGATACTACTTACAAGCTCGACGAGCCATTCCTGGTGCTGGCAACCCAGAACCCCCTGGAGCAGGAAGGAACCTATCCTCTCCCGGAAGCCCAGGTGGATCGCTTTATTATGAAGGTAGTGGTAGGCTATCCTACACGCCAGGAGGAGCAGCTGATCATCCGCCAGAACGTACAGGGTATAACGGTGCCGCCCGTGCATTCGGTCGTGTCGGTACAGGAAATCATCAACGCCCGCCAGATGGTGCGCGACATCTATATGGACGAGAAGGTGGAGCAATATATATTAGACATCGTCTTTGCCACCCGCCGGCCCGAGGAATTTAAGCTCGAAAAGCTAAAGCCGCTTATCTCTTACGGTTCCTCTCCACGGGGAAGCATCAACCTGGCGATTGCCGCCAAGGCGCAGGCTTTCCTGAACAAGCGGGGCTATGTAGTTCCCGAAGATGTGCGGGCTATCTGCATCGATGTGATTCGTCACCGTATCGGGCTCACTTATGAAGCCGAAGCAGAGAGCATAGGAGTGGAGGATGTGCTGGACCAGATCCTGCAGAAAATCAACATGCCTTAGAAGCAGTATGCCGATCATTGAGGAAATTTTGATCTGTGCCGACTAAACAATCACTATAATCAGCGAACCGTTTGCTAACAACCGCAGAAATATTAAAGAAGGTAAGGATACTCGAAATAAAGAGTAAGAAGCTGACCAGCGACCTGTTCACCGGCGAGTACCATAGTGCCTTCAAGGGCAAGGGTATGTCGTTCAAGGAAGTGCGCGAGTACAGTGCCGGCGACGACATCCGCTTTATCGACTGGAACGTGTCGGCCCGCTTTGGTCATCCCTTCAGCAAGCTCTTTGAAGAGGAGCGGGAACTGACTGTCATGCTGCTGATCGACGTGAGTGCTTCTTCGCTTTTTGGTACGGTCAATGGGCGTAAGAAGGATATTGCTACTGAAATAGGTGCTATATTGGCGTTCTCCGCCATTAACAATGGCGATAAGGTCGGTGCTATCTTGTACAGCGATAAAGTAGAGAAATATATTCCCCCCAAGAAAGGGAAACAGCACGCCCTCTACATCGTTCGCCAGTTGCTTTCTATAGAGTCAGCCGGGAAAGGCACTAAGCTCACTTCCGCCCTGCGCCTGTTTCAGAGCACCACCCGGCAGAAAAGCATTGCCTTTATTCTGAGTGACTTTGTCGATGCCAATTACCAGGAATACCTGCGCACCGTCAGTGCCAAGCACGACGTAGTGGGGGTCAAAGTCTACGATAAGATGGATAGACACCTGCCGGCCGTCGGGATGCTCCATGTTACCGATGCCGAAACCGGCAGTCAGAAATGGGTCGACACCAACAGTAAGCTGGTGCGCTTCGAGTACGAGAAGGAGTTTTTCCGCGTAACGGATTACTGCACCACCGTGTTCAAAAAGAGCGGGGCCGACTTGCTGCACGTGCGCACCGATGACGATTACGTTCGCATCCTGCAACGATTTTTTATTAGCCGCAACAAATGATGAAGATCCACCATAGCTGCATTACCCTATTCCTCCTTCTTTCTTTATCCGCATTTACGCAGACGGTGACCGTCACGGCCAGCAGCGACAAGACCAGGATCGTTATCGGCGAACAAATAAAGCTGACCCTTGAAGCCACTGTTCCTCGCCAGGAAGATATCGATTGGCCTAAGATCGATTCGCTTCCTCATTTCGAAATACTGAATGCCTCCAAGTTGGACTCTCAACTTAGCGGCGAGGAACTGATCCTGAAGCAAACCCTTACCCTGACCTCCTGGGACTCAGGCCGGTGGCAAATACCCGCTTTTGCCATTGTTGGCGCCCGTCGCACTAAACCCATTACTATCGATGTGGGCTTTTCTCCTTTCGACCGCAACCAGCCCTACCACGATATCAAGGATATTATTGACGTCGACCGGCCGCGGATATCTTACTGGTACTGGTACCTGATCGGGGCTGTGTTGCTCATCGTGTTCCTGTTGTTGCTGTTTCCGCCCAAAAAGAAGAAACCCGAGGTGGCCGCCTTTGTTCCCGACGAGGGAATTTACAAGCAATCCCTCAACCGGCTGGACAAGCTCCGGGGAGCGGCCGATGGCGATCCGAAGGTGTTCCATACCGAGCTGGTGGACATCTTCCGGGAGTATTTACTGAAGCGCAAGGGCATCCAGTCTTATTCCAAGACCACCGATGACCTGGGCGTGCAACTGGGCGGCCTACCTATACCTAAGACAGTTTACAACTCCCTGCTGCAGACGCTGCGGCTGAGCGACCTGGTAAAGTTTGCCCGTTTCCGGCCCACTGTAGAAGAGAATAAGACCGCTGTCGATAATATTAAACAAAGCATCACCACCATAGAAGACCTTAAATAATGCTGTACGACTGGTTTGAACAAATAGAGTTTGCTTATCCCTGGGTGCTGCCCTTCCTGCTGATGCTGCCGGTCATTG
>DASWYM010000384.1:0-4338 GCA_036404975.1 Chitinophagaceae bacterium | reverse complement strand
CTGGTAAACCACAACACAAGGCTTCACCAATAACACAGGGGGAGTTTTCCATATAGCTATTTAAAATAAAGCAATGTGACAATTGCATTTCCCTTCCAACCTCTGAATAAGCAACCTCTCCTTTAAAAAATACATATTTATTCAGTAGTCCCAATTGTTCAGCTAAGAAAGTAAAATCATTATTACGGTTTCCAACTAGTATTAATTGGATGTTCTCACCACATAACTCCAGCGCTTTATTGAAAGCCCTCAGTATACCTGTAACATTTTTAAGAGGCACCATGTTAGACACATGAATAAAGGTGAATGTGCTGTACTTCTCCTTTTCAGGTACAAATAAAGAAGTGTCAACGACATTGGGTATAACAGTAAAATCAATTGGCGTTACCATTTTATTTATGGCCAGGCCGAGGTATGTACTGGGAGTAATCAACTGGGATGCGTTTTTAAATATCTGCTTCAATAGGAACCTGGTAGGAACAGGCTTATTGTTGTAAGTATTATCTAAAACATTATTGTAAATGCCCCAGTGTTCTGTGATCACGTAATTGATCCCATACTTCTTTTTAACTGCCATAGCCATAGTCCCTGACTTCCAGGGCACATGTACATGTACCAGGTCAGGCAAGCCGTTCCTGGTTATATAGGTTTCTATTGCCTCCCAAAACAAGGCTCTCCAGGTGAACTGCTTTTGCAGCCTGGCAAGTGGACCCTTCTTCTTTTTAAAATAGATGACCTGCTCGGTAAGACTGCCTGTAATCGTCCATTCCGCTTCATCCGTCCTATCCGCTTCCGACTCCTTTACAAAGATGACATGTATATCATGGTTCATAGCCGCAGCCCGTGCATGCCGCTGAATAAAGTCCCCATCGAAGGGGTCGTACTTATTCGGGTACCAACTGGCCAGCCATAGTATTTTCTTCCTATTTGAACTCATTGAACATATTATATTGAAAGCGAAGCTTCAGTAAAGAAAAGATAGAAACAGCGGAATTGTTCCTCAGGCTGAATATCAGGTACAGGGCACTGGCTGAGTAGGCAACCAGGTTGCCGAGGGCGGCACCCCAATAACCAAACAGGGGTATTAAAATAATATCCAGCACCACCACCAGGACCAGGCAAAGGATGGAGCCGAATAGATTCAGCCTTAGCAGCCCTTTGGTGGAGAAGTAGGCCGCTATAGGTATAGAGCAGGCAAACAGGAAATAACCCGGCAGCATAAGGAATAAAAGATAAAGGCCATCCTTATAATCAGACGGTAAAACCATTTGGTAAAAGAACATACTTATCATCATCACAGCCAGCGAAATGGCAAGGTTGGAAACGTTAAGGGTGTTCAGGACAGAAAGAAACCTCCCCGGGCTTTCTTCTTTAAACAGCTTAGGGATGAGGATGAAACTCACAATATTCGGCAGTGCCCAAATCAACTGGGCAAATCTGTTAGCCTGGGCATAGATACCGACTTCTGAAGTCGATAGCACGGCTTCCATAAACCAATAATCAAACCGGTAGGCCACCAGCTGCACCAGGTTGCTGGCCAGTACCAGTGTGGATATGGAAAAGATTCCCTTCCAGTCTTCACGGTCCAGGGAGACAAAAGATATTCCTTTTAGCAGGTGGAAGACCGTTATCAGAACAGCGCCTTGTACCAGGGTGACTAATGCTACAATAACAAATGGATGAAAATCTATTTTTAGCCAATTGAAGTAAAAGGCAAGCATCGATGCCAAATAAGCAAAGGCAGAAAAGGACAGTAAAATATTGCAAATCCATGCTTTATTGTAAGCATAAAAGAGCACAGTGTACTTCTCCACCAGCATCAACCCGGTAAAGTAGAAGAACTCGTACACCAGCAAATCGGTGGCCTTAAAGGAAAGCAGGCTTTTGCCTCCATAGGTGACCAGTACCCATTGCAGGAATGCGAAAACGAGGAACTGGAAAACAAAGCTGTAGCCAATGCTGGTGGTGGCCTTTCCAACCGGCCACTGCTTTTTTCCAATGGAGAGCAGGATAGCCGATTCGCTGCCTAGTCCCGACAGGGTATAAAACAAGGTAGCATTCAGGATAATAATGGATATGGAGCCAAAGTCATGGGGCCGGGCAATGGCGGCCAATAGCACACCGGCCAGGAACATCAGGCCCATGTAAAATATCCGTGCAGAAATACTCGGTACCATGAAACAGCAAGATAATGGATCACTGGTAATGATTTGCCCACCACAGGCCTGAAGACAACTTTTTGGTAGGAAAAGCACGCTTCCTGCTATCAATACAACTGTACCAGCTTCACCTTAATAAACTCTTCCCGGTTGATATAGTAGTAGTACAAAAAGTATATAATAGGCAAAAAACTGAGAGCCTGGAGCAACAGGATTCCGGAAACTAGCCCCACAATGTAAAACAGGGCCATCAGGACCATTCCTGCGGCAATAAGGTTGTCATCAATGGCGCAGACTATTTTCAGGTAGTACGTAGTGATGCGCTGGCAGGCCACTTCTAACGAATGGGTATAATGAAAGCCATCGGTCACTACCAGTTGAGGCCGGTTGTTTTCCAGGGGGATCACCACCGACTGCTCTTTATCCAGTTGATAGATCTGGTTTCCATTGACGACAACACGCACATTGAAAAAGTTCAGCAGCAACTGGCTTTTCCGGGTTATGATAAGGCGGTATGTTGGCGTTATCTTGATCTTAAAGAGATTTAATAATCTCAATAAAATCTTGTGCCATTAATGACGCGCCTCCTACTAAGCCTCCATCCACGTCCGGAGAATTGAATAATTCAGCTGCATTGCTGCCTTTTACACTGCCACCGTAGAGGATGGAAATGTCATCGGCTACCGCCGACCCGTATTTATTTGCCAGTACCGACCGGATATAAGCATGGATCTCCTGGGCCTGCTCTGCCGTGGCTGTTTTCCCTGTGCCAATAGCCCAGATGGGCTCATAGGCAATCACCACCTTCTTTATATCGTCATCCGATAAATGAAACAGGGACTCTTCCAGCTGGGTTTGTACAAACTCGTTCTGCCGGTTTTCCTCTCTTATCGAAAGCGCTTCTCCGCAGCAGAAGATGGGAGTAATCTCATTTTGCAGCAGGATATTCAGCTTGTCGGCCAGCATCTTATTAGTCTCACCAAAGTACTCTCTACGTTCGCTATGTCCTATAATGCAGTACTTGATCCCGATCGAGTTCAACATTTCGGCAGACACTTCCCCGGTGTAAGCTCCGCTTTTCTTATCACTGCAGTTCTGTGCGGCAATGGCATATCCTTTCTCATCGGCCACTTCGCTTTTGGCCATAATGAGGTAAGGGAACGGAACAGCAAAGATCACCTGTTGGTGGGGAGCCAGGGGAATCCGGGCCGTGAGGATCTCACTTAACAGTTTTTCTGCCTGCTGGTAAGTAAGGTTCATCTTCCAGTTGGCAGCGGCAATTTTTCTACGCATAAGTTATTAGTAATGGTCAAAGATATGCCTCAATATAAAACGTTCGCTGTCAGTGAGGGATAACTGTTTTAAATTTTTCCAGTTTTCAATGTCGGTAAGCGCCTTGTCCAGCTCGTAGCGCCTGATGCCTTCACTGCCCCAGGAGAAACTGGGTATATATTTAGGCGTCAGGCCACTACCAAATACATTACAGGAAACACCGATGACTGTGCCGGTGTTGATCGACGTATTGATGGCCGTGCGGCTATAGTCGCCCATAAATACGCCGCATTTCAATCCGACATTCACTGGCGCATCGGGCGTATAAACCCATACGTTGGACGCATTGTTCTTCAGGTTTGAATTCGACGTGCCGGCGCCCAGGTTGCACCACTCTCCTATTACCGAGTCGCCGATATAGCCATCGTGGGCCTTGTTGGAGTTGGCCAGGAAAACCGAATTCTTGATCTCGCCGCCTACCACGCAGTTAGGCCCTATGGTGGTGCCGCCGTAAATCCGGGCACCCATCTTTACCACGGCGCCCTCGCAAATAGCTAACGGTCCGCGCAGCATGCTGCCCTCCATCACCACCGCCCCTTTGCCGATGTAGATGGGGCCGTCAGCCGCATTGAGGAAACAGTGCTCCACCTGCGCCTCTTTTTCAATATAGATATGCTCCGGGGCTGTGACCCGGTTGGTGTCGGAGATGTTGTGGTTCTTTTTGCCCCCGGTCAGTAAGGTGTAGTCCTCGCGGATGGCCCAGAAATTAAGCTTACAGATATCCCAGGGATATACAATCTCTCGCAGCTCCTCGTTCAGCTCTACAGCTTTGGAGACTTTTATCTGGTTTTTATTGACCACCTGGCCCCGGGAGATGCAATAGACAAAATTCTCCTTCCCGGGCAGG
>DASWYM010000383.1:0-4465 GCA_036404975.1 Chitinophagaceae bacterium | reverse complement strand
AGAGGGGGTTAAGCTGAGTATACTCTGAGTTTACTCTGAGTCAAAGCTGAGTATAAGCTGAGTTCTATAGACTCAGGAGAAACTCAGGTCAAACTCAGGTCAAACTCGGGACAAACTCGGGTCAATCCCCAGTAGGCTGAGCAGGAATTAGGGATTAGGAATTTGGAATTAGGAGGGCTGTTGGGCATATAAAGACATTCGGGTCTTTGGACACAATGCCTCTTCAGAGGTGGGGGTATGACTCTATGACTTACTGATCCAATGACTCTGCTATGGACCTCTTCACTCACCACTCACTACTCACCCCTCACCAATTATGGCAGAAAGTTTGAACTCCTTAAGGCGACAGATCAATCTATAACGAAAGGAAAGGACATGAAAAAGATATTCGGCTCAGCCCTTATTATTACCCTGCTGGCCGCCTGCCAGGGCACCGGCGACCGCACCTACGACATGAAAACCAATACCGCGGAACCGCCTACCGAGGGCATCAACGAAAGCGAGGGGGTGTTCGACAGCTCGGCCAGCGGCATCAACAAGGACAGCTCTACCACTATGGCGCACGATACCGGTGCGGTGCGGAAGAATTAGCGGTTTGCACAAGAATTAAGCTAGAGGTAGCGCCGGTACAGGGTGAAGAGCACCTTGCGGTCGCCTTCGGTGAGCTCGCCGGACTTGTCCAGTTGCAGGAACTTACGCTTGAAGGCCTGGATGGTGGCCACCGAGTCGCGCACATCGTAGCCGATGATGCGCAGGGCGTCCATGGGGTTGAAGCCCTCTGGTACCGCCACGCCTGTGGTATCGCTCCACCAGTGGCCAAAGCCCCGGTCGGCAAGGGTTTTCCACGGGAAGGTCACGTTGGGGTCCACCTTGCGGGTGGGCGCCACGTCGGAATGACCGATAAAGTTGGCAGTGGGGATAGAATATTTGCTTTTCAGGGTATCCAGCAACACCAGCAGATTGGTCACCTGGGCTTCGGTAAAGGGCTCGAAGCCATTGTTGTCGATCTCGATGCCGATGGAGGCCGAGTTCAGGTCGGTCACGCTGCCCCAGCGGCCCACCCCGCCGTGCCAGGCCCTCAGGTAGTCGTTGAGCATGTGGTGCACGATGCCGTCCTTGCAGATGACGTAATGGGCGCTTACCTGCGACTGGGTCCGGGTAAAGGTGTTGAGCGTCTCCTCGCAGCTTTTCTGAGCGGTGTGGTGGATGATCACCAGGTTGGGCTTGCGCAGGTTGAAGTTGGTGGTGCCCACCCACTCGGGGGCGGTGGCCAGGGTTTGGCCGCCCGGGTTGCGGCGGATCTCTTTGGCCAGGGTCTTTGCCTGCCGCTTGTACGACTGGTTGGCCGCGCGGTAGGGCGAGCGGGTGCAGTTGCTGAGCAGGGTGGCCAGGGCCAGCAGGGAAAAGAGGGAATAGATCGATCGCTTCATATGGAACACTTGTAAAAGCTGAAAGTAGTAAAGAATCCAATTAATTGGACAAAAGGAGGGCGGCGGCGCACTGGTAAAGTTTTTGCGGCCTCCTGGGAGTTAGATCACTAAAAACACAACATTATGGCACAGGAAGTAAAAGGAAAGAAAGTCGCCATCCTCACCGATCATGGCTTTGAAGAAGTGGAATTGACCTCCCCGAAAAAGACCCTGGAGGAGGCCGGCGTGACGGTGCACGTCATCTCGCCGCAGCCCGGCAAGGTGAAAGCCTGGGACCACGACCACTGGAGCATTGAAGTGCCGGTGGATGTGCCCCTGGGCGAGGCTAATCCCGAAGACTACGATATGCTGGTGATCCCCGGAGGGGTGCTGAATCCCGACCAGATGCGCACCAACAAGGACTGCGTGGCCTTTGCCCAGCACTTCCTCGAGCAGGGAAAGCCGTTAGCTTCTATCTGCCACGGGCCGCAGCTGCTGATCGAGACCGGCATGGTCAATATGCGCAAAATGACCTCTACGCCCGCCATTAAAACCGACCTGGTGAATGCAGGCGTACTGTGGGAAGATAAAGAAGTGGAAGTGGATAACGGGCTGGTTACCAGCAGGGGGCCCAAGGACCTCCCCGCCTTCAATAAAAAGATGCTGGAGGAACTGGCCGAAGGGCAGCATACCACTACTGCACAATTTACCAAGACAGCTTTGTAAATTCAGATATTCTGATTAAATTTAATAAGCGTACACTAGAATGCTGGCCTAATCTCTTCCCACGGTGAAAACTAAATACATTGCTTAAACGCAGGTAACTAAAACTTTCATCGTATGAGATATTCTGCTGTCGCCATCTTCAGGACGCTTGTGTCGGTGATCGGTATCCTGGCGATACTGGTCCTGCTGATCCTGATTAAAGATGTGCAGTAAACAAGCCCTGGTCAAAGGTCCGGAACAGGATAAACACAAAGACGATCAAAACTAACGCTGATACCAATAATTGGAAGTTCAGTGAACGGCCTTTTGTTGCGGTAAATTGATTGTAAAAGTTGTGGAGTTGGTTGATAGTTCTGTAGCGCATAGCCCTTTTTATTAAAATAATCATGCCACGGGTATCCGTGGCTTTTTAATTTGTTCACATTCAACTTCTTCTGTATCTGTTTGTACCCGTTTAGTGCGGACATTTCCGTATATTCAAACCTGTTATTTCACCTACTATGGCAAACAAAGAGCAATTCCTGCAAACAGTAAAAAGCGGCTACTCCTTCGAGGGGGAAGCCATCAAAATTGGCCGTGCCATGCTGGACGGCGAGGTGGTGGAGGGAGCTGATGTGCTGCTGCCGTTGCGCACCCTGAACCGCCACGGGCTCATTGCCGGCGCTACCGGTACGGGCAAGACCAAGACCCTGCAGCTGATGGCCGAAGGGCTGAGCGACGCCTCGGTACCTGTGCTGCTGCTGGATATAAAGGGCGACCTGAGCGGGCTGGCAGCCCCCGGCGCCCCCAATGAAAAACTGCAAAAGCGGGCAGCGCAGCTGGGGATAACTTATACCCCGCAGGGCTATCCCGTAGAGCTGCTCACCCTGAGCGATAAGCCCGGCGTAAGGCTGCGGGCCACGGTGAGCGAGTTCGGGCCGGTGCTGCTCTCCAAGATACTGGGCCTCAACGATACCCAGGGCGGCATTGTGGCCCTGGTTTTTAAGTACTGTGACGACAATAAGCTGCCCCTGCTCGACCTGAAGGATCTCATTAAAGTGTTGCAATTTATTAGTAATGAGGGGAAAGAAGAGCTACAGCAGAGCTATGGAAATATTTCCACAACTTCCACAGGTACCATCCTGCGCAAGGTGATCGAGTTGCAGCAGCAGGGGGCAGACACCTTCTTCGGCGAGCGCTCCTTTGACGTGGACGACCTGATGCGCATTGCCGACGATGGCCGCGGGGTTATTTCCATCCTGCGGGTGACCGAATTGCAGGACCGTCCCAAACTCTTCTCCACCTTTATGCTGCAGCTGCTGGCCGAACTCTACGCTACCTCGCCTGAGGAAGGGGATGTAGATAAGCCCAAGCTGGTGCTTTTTATTGACGAGGCCCACCTGGTGTTCAATGACGCTACCGAAGTGCTGCTGCAGCAGATTGAAACGGTGATCAAGCTGATCCGCTCCAAGGGGATAGGGGTGTTCTTCTGCACCCAGACGCCGTCGGATGTTCCCGCTTCGGTGCTCTCGCAGCTGGGGCTCAAAGTGCAGCATGCGCTGAGAGCGTTTACGGCTGCCGACCGCAAGACCATCAAGCAGGCGGCGGAGAACTATCCCGAGACGGAGTTCTACGATACCGACTCCCTGCTCACCAGCCTGGGCATTGGCGAAGCGCTGGTGACGGTGCTCAGTGAGAAGGGGACGCCCACCCCGCTGGTACACACCATGCTGGTCCCGCCGCGCAGCCGTATGGATGTGTTAAGCGAGGAGGAAGTAAACACGATTGTAAACCGCTCGAAGCTGGCTGCCAAATACAATGAAGCCGTGGACAGCGAAAGCGCCCACGAGCTCCTGACCAAAAAGCTGGAGGCCGCCCAGCAGCGCGAAGAGGAAATCGAGCAGATGGAGCAGAAGGCTAAAGAAGAAAAGCAGGCGGCCAGGCGCCCTACGGGCCCCAAAGAGGAGAGCTGGATGGATAACCCCGTGGTGCGGCAAGCTGGCCGTACGGCTGCCTCTATTCTTACCCGTTCGCTCCTGGGCGTGCTGGGGGTGAGCTCCACAAGAAAGCGGCGCAGCAAGAGCTGGTTTTAAGGCGCTACCGTCATCTGCCCCTGGCCATTGACCGCTATCTTTTGTTCGGCCTGCAGGAAGTCAAGCACCCTGCGGGCCTTTTCCTTTTGCACCCCCTGCAGTTGCTCGAACAACTCGTGGGCGTGCAGGGGCGCCTGCTGCAGGCGGGTGGTGATGGAGGTGGCAATGGCATTGAACTCCTCGGGGGTGAGGTCCGCACCTTTGGGCCGCCGGCAGTTGTCGCAAATGCGGCAGGGCGGGGTTGCGGGGTCACCGAAG
>DASWYM010000382.1:0-11871 GCA_036404975.1 Chitinophagaceae bacterium | reverse complement strand
CTGATCGACTGGGTATGCTTCCCCTTCCAGGTGATCTTTTCCCCTTCATTGAGCTTGACCAGCAGGTCCAGCTTTTCGGAGAATAATGTATCGTAGTCTTCCAGCTTATAACCAAAGAGCGGGAAGGATTCGATGAACGATCCCCGGCCCGCCATGATCTCTGCCCGGCCTGCCGACAAGAGATCTACCGTGGCAAACTGCTGGAATACCCGCACCGGGTCATCAGAGCTTAAGACGGTTACACCACTGGACAGCTTTATGTATTTCGTGCGTTCCGCCGCCGCCGCCAGGATGGTGGCCGGTGAAGAGACAGCGTAATCGGGACGATGGTGTTCGCCTACGGCAAACACATCGAGGCCCAGCTGGTCAGCCAGCTCCATTTCTTCCATCAGGTTGCGCAGGCGCTGATAAGGGGTAATGGTTTCTTTGGTCAGGGGGTGGGTGCCCACATCAGCAAACGTACAAATGCCTATTTCCATGTCTTCTTTCTTTGATCGGTTTTTGTCTTTAGTTGTAGCTTTCTCATTCCGCTTTTCCATGCTTTTTCCGCTCCTTCATGATCTTGCTGAAGTTCTCTTCGGCCCACTTGGCCAGCTGCAGCAACTGCTTCAGCAGGCTTTCGCCCAGCTCGGTCAGCGCGTATTCTACACGGGGTGGTATCTCGGGATAGATGGTGCGGGTAACGATGCCGTCGTCTTCCAGCGAACGGAGCGTGACGGTCAGCATGCGCTGGGAAATGCCGTCGATGGCGGTGCGCAATTCATTGAAGCGCATCTTCTGGTGCTGGCCCAGCAGCAGGATGGTATACATCGACCACTTGTCGCCATAAGAGGCCATGATGTCTTTCACGGGGCAGACCTTTTTCTGGCTGCAGGAACCGGAAAATACTGCCGCTACCTGTTCTCTTTCTTTAGGGGTTACAGACATGTTAAGGGGTTTTAACAACTGTTCTGTCAATTGTGAAGCAAAGTTAGCTACCTTCGGTTACTTAAAGTAACTAAGGAATGTTAATATACTACCCGCCCCACGGGAAGCGGTAAGTAAGAAGGATTTCTTTTGGCCCTTTTGTTGAGGAATACACCTTAAAAGAAATGCTGGCTAAGGCTGGTAAGGGAGAACCGAATGAATAAAAGGGTAGCGCCGGGTAGATGTGCTGGGGCGATCTTGTAATAAATACTATAAACAATAAAGAATGGAATCATTGAAAGGAAAAGTGGCGCTGGTGACCGGCGCCGGGAAAGGGCTTGGAAAAGGGATTGCAGTAGCCCTGGCGGCAGAAGGCGTACACGTAGGTTTACTGGCCCGAACCGAAAAGGATGTGAAAGAGCTGGCAGAGCAGTTGATCGCCTCCGGCGTAAAGGCCTTCTATGCCACTGCAGATGTGAGTAACCGGGAGGAAGTGGAAAAGGCTGTGGCGGCTGTTCAGGAAAACCTGGGTCACATTGATATCTTAATCAACAATGCCGGTACCGCATCGTTTGGCGGTTTCCTGGAACTGGAGCCCGAGGCATGGGAGGCCCAGGTGCGGGTGAACCTCTTTGGCGTTTATTATGTGACCAGGGCCGTGCTGCCGCAGATGATCGAACGCAAGACCGGCGACATTATCAATATCTCGTCCACTGCCGGTAAGTCGGGCAGTCCTGTGACCAGTGCCTACAGTGCTTCCAAGTTCGCGGTGTTTGGATTAAGCGAGAGCCTGATGCATGAAGTGCGCAAGCACAACATACGGGTTACAGCCATGGCGCCCAGTACCATTGTCACCGACCTTGCGTATAAGTCGAACCTCATTAAAGGCGACCCGGAACGAGTGATGCACCCCGAAGACTTTGCCGAACTGCTGATCGCGCAGTTGAAGTTAAACAGGCGGGTGTTTGTAAAGGAAGCCAGTATCTTCTCGACCAATCCATAGGAGTGAAACTTTATTCCTGGAGGAGTCCACGTATGCCTGCAAGTAAAACCTTGCAGGCATTTTTTTGCTATCCGATCAGGCAGAACTCCTTCATATTAGTCATAGTGGAATACAGGAAACGGTGGTCCGGCTTTTTCCTCTCTGGCCGGGTTGATAATCGTCAGGTCCGCTGTATTAACGGGTGTCGATATGTCCCCGGCTATTACCTTTATGATTTCAGTATACCCTGTATTAGTAATTAACCCGGAAGATTTTATTTTCTGGGGAAGGGAATAGTATCCATGGGATCGTTGAAGACCCTGTAAACGTTAATACACTATGCAAGAAATAAGAGAGGTGGAGAAAATAGCCCGTGCACTCGATCCCGGAGAGGAGCAGCGCTTACCTATCTGGAAGAAGACGGTCGATTATGCCAACCAGTACCTCAACGAGTTGCCTGGGTATCCGGGTTTTGGACACGGCAGCTTTGAAAAGCTTTCTTCCATGACAATCGGGGAGGAGGCGAAACCCATTGAAGCCATCCTGGAGGTACTGAAAACAGAGGTGGACCCCGGCGGTATCACCAGTGCCTCGGGCAGGCACCTGGGTTTTATCCCGGGTGGTGGACTATGGGCCAGCGCTCTCGCTGATATGCTGTCCGACATTTCCAACAAGTATTCCGGCATTGCTTTCTCAGGGCCCGGCTCGGTGAAGATAGAAACCGAGGTGATCCGCTGGCTGGCCGGTGTAGTAGGCTACCCTGCCAGCGCCTTTGGCAATCTTACTTCCGGTGGCTCTATCGCCAACCTGACGGCGATCAAGGCAGCACGGGACTTCCACGGTATCAATTCCACCAATGTGCGCAAGGCCGTGATCTATTACGGTGAGCAGACCCACCACAGCGTATATAAGGCCCTGAACACGACAGGCCTGTACGAGGCGGAGCAGCGGAAGATATCCCTCACTTCTAACTTTAGGATCAACGTGGACGAACTACAGGAGCAGATGGAACGGGATATTACTGCCGGCTTAAAGCCCTTTATGGTGGTTGCGTCTGCAGGTACTACCGATACTGGCGCGATAGATCCCCTGGACGAACTGGCCGATATCTGTGCCCGCGTTGGCGCCTGGTTTCATGTGGATGCGGCTTATGGCGGCTTCTTCATGCTGGTGGACGAGATTAAAGAGAGGCTAAAAGGCATAGAGCGGAGCGACTCGGTAGTGCTGGACCCCCACAAGACCCTGTTCCTGCCTTTCGGGTCAGGGGCCGTATTGCTAAAGGATGGTAACGTGTTGCTGGCTTCCAATTCCTCCAAGGCTTCCTACCTGGTGGATACCGCTAAAGCCGATGATATCAGTCCTGCGGACACCGGTGTGGAACTGACCCGTCCCAACCGGGGATTGCGCATGTGGTTGCCCCTGCAGTTGCACGGTGTGGCTCCCTTCAAGGCCTGCCTACAGGAGAAGCTCCTGTTGATCCGCTATTTCTACGACAGGATAAAAGAGGCCGGTTTTGAGACAGGTCCCTATCCGGACCTGACGGTGGTGATTTTCCGCTACCCCGGTGATAAGAACAACCGCATCAACCAACAACTGGTGCACGCCGTGCATGCGGATGGGAGGGTATTCCTTTCGTCCACCGTGATCGGCGGCAAGGTATGGTTGCGCTGTGCCGTAGTGAGCCACCGCACTCACCTGGAGGAAATAGACCTGGCCCTGCAAATGCTTCGGGAGAACCTTACAAAGATTCTTTCCTGATCCAGGGTTATAAAAGAAAAAAGCTCCAGGGATTTGGAGCTTTTTTCCGCAGTGTTTCAGTTTACACGGGTAGAGTTCAGGAGGAAAAAGCCAGGCAACGGCGGGGTAAAAGAGGGGTAGCGGCAAGGGGACTGCCTGTATCGGTCGCCTCTTGGCGGGGTCTCCACTGCCTTACGGCTGCCTTACGGCCGCCCTTTATACAGGCGGAGTAAAGGCGGAGTAGATGCGGCCGAAAGGCGGCTTAAATGCAGAGTATATATGCTGTTAAGTAGGCGTAAGATAGGCGTTACCAGGGAGTAGGCATGGCGTCTGAATAGCTAAAAGCCGGCTGTGAACCTGTCACTTCTTATCTGCCTGCCGACAGTTTTCGGTACCGGACGTCAGTGTCACTGTTGTTTGGTTTATGTTGAGTTCTGGGCCGTGGTATTGAATCGCTGGGAGTTCTAACTGTAAACCTATGACCGAATGAGAACTGGCTAGTTTAATAGAAAAAGGCTAAGGATGAATTGAACTAGTTGCGTGGTTTTCTTGTAGTAACAATCATAAAATAGCATTTAAAGTGTGTACGGTTTTGTGTGCTTTTTCTAAATTGTTACACATCAGGAGTGCGCATAAAAAAAGCTGAAACTCTTATCTGTATTGAGTTTCAGCTTAGTGCCCAGGACTGGAATCGAACCAGCACGTTCTTGCGAACGGCAGATTTTGAGTCTGCTGCGTCTACCAATTCCGCCACCTGGGCAGGTGTTGAATGGGCGGCAATATTACGACTTTTGGGGCATTTGCTGCCAAAGCCTTCTTATATATTTTTTCTTAAAGCAGGGTGGTCTTTCCCCTGGAAACCATTAAGGCACACATTTTGGCAGTAGGCTTAAGCAAAGGCCAGGAGGATAGAGGAGCACTTTTTACAGATCTCCGGGGCTCTATTATGCCCTTCCAAGGGTGCCGGTATGTTGAAAAGTAGGAAAGAATTCATGACGAGGCTCCTGTGATAAAAAGCCGCTTTTGCGTAGATTCGTAATCCAGGGATAGGATACGGGACTAAAGACCACAAAATTCGAGTAAGCCTCAGCTTGTTTAGCTATGATCGGGATGAATAGTGCCACAGATATCAAAAAGCCCAAAAGGGTTGATCCACTACCAATAAAGGAAGTGGGGCGGGTTCTGCTGGCCATCATGGGCGGGGTGCTGCTGGTGCTGCTCACCGTGGGACTGTACCGCTTCTACCACCTTTCGCCCCAGTCACTCTACAATCAGGCCTATGTCGATTACCGCCTATCCGAGGAGGGTGATTATGAACTGGGCGCTACCCGCGTAGAGCAGGCCTACCGCGCCGGCAATTACGATTCGGTGATCCGGGAGAGCAAAAAGCCCCAGGGATTAACCGACCAGGACTTTCTGCTCATCGGACTCGCCCATATGAAGGAAGGCGACTTCTCCGCCGCCATTGAGCCCCTGCGGCTGGTCAACCTGTGGAACGAATCGGATTACAAGCAGGAAGGGGAATTCTACCTGGCACTGGCGTACTTGCGCAACAAAGATTACGATAAGTCGCTGGAGATGATGCAGCGCATCCGCCGCGAACCTGACCATGTTTACTACGGGAAGATTACTGATAAACTGGTGCGCAACGTGCGCATCCTGAAATGGCGCTAAGCAAAGCAACGCTTTTGTCTCAAAGGCCGGGGTAAAGCCTTAAATTTGTTCCAGACCCTTTTACTGTACTACTTATGACCCGAATCGCCCTCATCAAAGAAGGTAAGGTGCCCGCCGATAACCGTGTGGCGCTGACTCCCACCCAATGTAAATGGATCCTGAAGCACTTCCCCGGAACACAGATCGTGGTGCAGCAGTCGGCTAAGCGCTGTTTTTCAGATACCGAATACCGCAGGGCCGGTATCGAAGTGGTGGACGACATCTCTGGTTGCGACCTGATGCTGGGCATCAAGGAAGTGCCGGTAGCCGACCTGGTTCCCGGTAAAACCTACCTGTTCTTCTCGCACACCAAGAAAAAGCAACCCTACAACCAAAAGCTGCTGCAGGCGATCATCGAAAAAGGCATTACCCTGGTAGACTACGAATGCCTCGAGCACGAGGATGGTCAGCGCATCATCGGCTTTGGCTTCTTTGCCGGTATCGTAGGCGCCCACAATGGAATGATGGCTTATGGCCGCCGCACGGGGGCCTTCGAGCTGTGCCGCGTATACGAGCAAAAGTCTTTCCGCAAGCTCATACATACCTATTTTGGGTTGCATATTCCTAACGTGAAAATAGCCGTTACCGGGTCGGGCCGTGTGGCCCAGGGCATCCTGGAGATCATGAACCTGATGCAGGTGCGCGAAGTGGAAAAAGAGGAATACCTCGAGCGGGAGTTTACCTACCCCGTTTACGTGCACCTGAAGGGCAGCGACCTGTACACCCACAAGAAGGATCATTCCTACAGCCGCCTGCACTTCCATGCCCATCCCCAGGAGTACAAAAGCAAATTCCTTCCTTATGCGGCCGCCAGCGACATACTTATGAACGGGGTATATTGGGACAAGGGTATTCCCCGTCTTTTTGAAAAGCAGGACGCTGCCGATCCTGCCTTCCGCATACAGGTGATTGCCGATGTAACCGACGACACCAATGGCTCCATACCCATCAACCTCGGCGACCAGCCAATCGAGGACCCGGTGTACGGAGTGGACCGGCGCACGCTGGAAAAGACGCCACCTTACCAACCTAACTCTATCGACATCATGGCGGTCGGCAACCTGCCCAACGAGTTGCCTCGTGATGCATCACGTTACTTTGGCGAGCAGTTGATCAAGTATGTGCTGCCCGACCTGCTGAAAGGCGGTTCAACCACCATCGATCACGCTACCATGGTCAAGGAGGGTGCCCTGACCCATGATTACCTCTACTTGCAGGATTATGCCCGCGGCATCGTCCCGGCTTTATAAGTACAGGTAATAGTCTTTCAACAGGGCCGTAAATTCAGGCGTGTATTGCTGGTTTTCGTCTTTTATGGAAAGCCTTTCTTCAGAAACAGGCGATACTGTTCGGGAGCCCTGTACCAACAGGCGGAACGGCGTGTGCCGGGTAGTTTGCTGTACCCGCACGATCCTGTTCACATAGAGATCTTCTTTTTTCAGATACCCCTCCAGCTCGCCTTCCCTTTTGGCGGGTAGCAGCAGGAAAAATACCCCATGGTCATTCAGCATCCGGTTGATGGCGGCGAACAGCTCTGCCCAGGTCAGCTGGTGGCTGTGGTGGGCTGTGTCTTTGGCGTGGTTGCCCGACTTTAGCTCGTTTTCATAGAAAGGCGGGTTAGAGAAGATGACCCCGTAACCCGGCTCTTGTAGCTGCAGTACATCGTTTTTCATTACCGTAATTTGCCCGCTGAAGGGCGAGGTAGCTACATTCCCGGCAGCCTGCCCTGCGGCGGCAGCATCGATTTCCACAGCATCAATTTGAAGGGCTGCCTTCTGGGCCAACATCAGCGAGAGCAGACCAGTGCCTGTGCCTATATCCAGCACCTTTGAAGAAGAAGCAAGATTACCTTCTTTCACCATCTTTCTTATGTCCGCTGCGCACCAGGCGCCAAAAAGGCAGCCGTCGGTGGTGACCTTCATGGCACAGAGGTCCTGCTGCACGGTGAACTGCTTAAACCGGAAGTAAGCGTTGGCCATAGTCGTTAGTGCCAGCTGGCGCGGGCCGTAGCGGAAGTGGACAGGGGGGCAAAATCGCCCTGCAGGTATTTGTAAAAACCCGTTATAGCAATCATGGCCGCATTGTCGGTGCAGTACTGGAAGGCGGGAATAAACGTGTTCCACCCGTACTTTTTGCCCATCTCCTGCAGGCCGTTGCGCAGACCGCTGTTGGCTGATACGCCGCCGGCAATGCAAATGTCGGTAATGCCGGTTTGCAGCGAAGCCCGCTTCACTTTCTTCAGCAGGATATCGATAATACGGTGCTGGATGGAGGCGCAGATGTCGGCCAGGTTGTCCTGTATAAAGTTGGGCGCGTCCCTGGTTTCGCGCTGAAGGAAATACAGGATAGAGGTCTTCAGCCCGCTGAAGCTGAAATTCAGCCCCTCGATCTGGGGCTCGGCAAACTGGAAGCGCTTCGGATCACCTTCCTTAGCGTATTTATCGATAAGGGGACCGCCGGGGTAGGGAAGTCCCAGCAGCTTGGCGCTCTTGTCGAACGCCTCGCCGGCGGCATCGTCGATGGTCTCACCGATCACTTCCAGGTCGGTGGCGCTGCGGGCTAGTACGATCTGCGTGTGCCCGCCGCTTACCGTCAGGCACAGGAAGGGGAAAGAGGGTTTAGGGTCATCAATGAGGTTGGCCAGCACGTGGGCCTGCATGTGGTGAACGGCAATCAGGGGCTTGTCCAGCGCCAGTGCCAGCGACTTGGCAAACTGCGAGCCTACCAACAGCGAACCGATCAGGCCGGGGGCCTGGGTGAATGCCACGGCGTCCACTTCGCCCAGGGTGGTGCCGGCCTGCTTCAGGGCCACGTCCACCACCGGCACAATGTTTTGCATGTGGGCGCGGCTGGCCAGCTCAGGCACCACGCCACCGTACTGCTCGTGCACCGTCTGGTTGGCTATGTAGTTGGAAAGGATACTCCCGTCGCGGCACACCGAAGCCGATGTCTCATCGCACGAAGATTCTATTGCCAGGATAACTGCCATGGGGCAAAGATAGCATGGGGAGGAATTAGGAATTAGTATATTAGGAATTAGGCAATATCCGGGAACCTTTTACCGGAAACTCCTAATCCCTAATTCCCAATTCCTAATTCCTTTTTAAGAACGTATAGCCACCACCGGGTCCAGGTTGGCGGCACGGAAGGCGGGGATGATACCGGCAATGAGCCCTACGGCGATGCAGATACCCACGGCCATCAACAGCAGGGGCGTAGAAATAAAGATGGGGAAGTCGGCGGCATAGGTGACTATTTTAGCCCCAATAAAAACGAGGGCTATACCTACGGCGCCACCAATAATGCACAGGAAGGCCGATTCCAACAGGAACTCGGTAAGGATCACGCCTTTTTTGGCGCCGATGGCTTTCTTCAATCCTATCTGGGAGGTGCGTTCTTTCACTGTGACGAACATGATGTTGGCCACCCCGAACATACCTACAATCAAGGACAGGGCGGCAATGGCCCAGCCGCCAATATTCACGCTCACAAAGGCCTGGCTCATGGCATCGCTGAAATCATTGATGTCGTTGAGCGAGAAGTCGTCGTCCTGCGTAGGACTAAGCTTGTGAATAGACCTCATCGACCCCCGCAGGTCGTCTTTTAATACTTTACTGTTGATCTCCGGCTTTCCCTGGACCAGGATCAGCGGATCGGCTCGCCGTTCGTCCATTATCGAGCGGGCGAAGCCATAGCTCATGATAATACTCTGGTCAAAGGCCCAGCTATCGATCATCTGTCTTCCCTGCTTTTTAACGACGCCTACGATCAGCAGTTTTTTGCCCCTCGTGTTGACCAGCTTGCCCAGGGCGCGCTCCGGTTCGCCAAACATCTTCTCGGCCACTTCGTTACCCATAACGGCGGCATTGGTGCCCCTTTCGAAATCGCCATCGGTCATAAAGCGGCCATAGGCAATGTCAATAGGTTGTATGTTGGGAAACTCGGGCGTGATGCCATAGAGCCGGATGTTTTGCATCACGTTGTCGCCCACCTCAATTTTGTCCATGGTGTTCATCTCGAAGGCAACATACCCGGCAGTGGAAGTGCGCTCCTTAATGGCTTCCAGCTCGCTGTGCTTCGGTGAGGGACGATTTACGTATTTCCACCATGGGTAATCGGGTCCATGAGCGGAGTATTCCCATTTGTCGATGTAAATCGTATTGGTGCCAAGGGATTTAATCTCCTGCTGCAGGTTGTGTTCCAGGCTTTGCACCGTGGACAGCACCCCGATGATGCAGAAGATACCTATGGTGATCCCGAATAGGGATAAGAAGGTGCGCAGCTTGTTTTTGAGCAGTTCCTGGAGTGCCATTCTAAAGCTACTCGCGATGATGTCGAAAAAGCGGCGCATGATGGATCAAATGTAAAGCAATTTCGTGAGTGATGAGTAATGAGGAATGAGTAGGGGGCGGGAAGAAGCTGCGAGCTGTTGGATGCACTTTGCGCGAAGGGAGTTCATAGTCAATAAACCTTGGTCCATGGAAGGGGCATTAGGTCATTAGGTTATTGAGTCATTCACCCAGCCACTGAAAGGGAGTTGCTTCCTAAGACCAAAGTGTCCTTTCCTGGCCAGAATCCTGCCTGATTCCTTACGCCTGATTCCTAATTCCGCCCACTCTATACCGTACTTCAACCGCCCTTCAACCGCTCCTTTTAGCAGCGGTTCAGATACGGTTAAGGAGCGGTTCAGCAACGGTTCAGGTACGGTTCAGGTAGGGGGATGGGGGCTGAATAACAAGGAGTTGCGAACCCTGGACTTTGCCCTGGAACCGGGCAGCCCCTCAGAATAAGGAGGTGCAGGGGGGTGAAAAGAGCTTTGTGGGGCTGGTTGGTTTGCAAATCTTATTGAGAATTAATTGCTTGCAACATGAAAGGTGCACAGTGTTTAATTCTGATATTTTTATGAAAGAACCAAAACTATTTATCGCCTTCTTCCCGTTACATTTGCTCCCCTTAAAATCCAAAACTGGGAGTACATGGAACTGAAGTATATCCAAAAGATCGGTGAAAAATTAGGCCTGTCTATCAAACAGGTCAACAGTGTGCATGATTTACAAAGCGAAGGTGCGACCATCCCCTTTATGGCCCGCTACCGGAAAGAAGCCACCGGCAACCTCGATGAGGTGGCCATCGGCAACATTGTGGAGGAGATCCAGTATTTTACCGAACTGGACAAACGGAAAGAAACCGTTCTGAAAACCATCGAAGAACAGGGGAAGATGACCCCTGAGCTGAAGAAGCGTATTGAAGAATGTTATAGCTCTACCGAACTGGAAGATATTTACCTGCCCTATAAGCCCAAGCGCAAGACCAAGGCCAGCCAGGCAATTGAAAAGGGCCTGGAGCCCCTGGCTAAACTGCTCTTTGAGCAGGGGGCGTTCAACCCTGAAGAAGAGGCCGGCAAGTTCCTCAACGAGCAGGTGAAAGATACCAAAGAAGCCCTGCAGGGCGCCCGCGATATCATCGCCGAGTGGGTGAGCGAGCACGAGCAGGCCCGCAACAAGGTGCGCCAGCTCTTTACCGAAAGCGCGGTGCTGACCTCAAAATTGTATACCCCTAAAAAGGATGAGGAGGACGCACAGAAGTACCGCGATTACTTCGAGTTCAGCGAGCCGCTGGCCCAGAGCCCCTCGCACCGCCTGCTGGCCATCCGCCGCGGCGAGAAGGAAGGCTTCCTGATCATGGATATCTCCATCGATAAGGCTATGGCCGTAGAGGAGCTGGAGCGGATTTTTGTAAAGGCTTCCAACCCGGCAGCTGCCGAAGTGAAGAAGGCCATAGAGGACAGTTATAGTCGCCTGCTGAAGTCGTCTATTGAAAACGAGTTCCGCCTGCAGAGCAAGAACAAGGCCGACGAGGAGGCTATTAATGTATTTACCGAGAACCTGCGCCAACTGCTGCTGTCCTCGCCCCTGGGCTCGAAGCGCGTGATGGCACTGGACCCCGGCTACCGTACCGGCTGTAAGCTGGTGTGCCTCGACGCACAAGGCAACCTGGTGTACAACACCGCCATCTACCCGCACCCGCCGCAAAACCAGTGGCAGGAAAGCCTGGCCCATATCAAACAACTGGTGGAGAAGTACCAAATTGAGGCAATAGGCGTGGGTAACGGCACCGCCGGTCGCGAGACCGAGCAGCTGGTGCGCAGCATTGACTTTGGCCGCCACGTGAGCGTGTTCCAGGTGAACGAAAGTGGGGCTTCGATTTACTCGGCTTCGGAAGTGGCGCGCGAAGAGTTCCCCGACCAGGATGTAACGGTACGGGGTGCGGTAAGCATTGGCCGCCGCCTGCTGGACCCCTTGAGCGAGCTGGTTAAGATCGACCCTAAGTCTATAGGCGTGGGACAGTACCAGCACGATGTGAACCAGGCGAAACTG
The DNA here is from genome assembly GCA_036404975.1 of Chitinophagaceae bacterium. GTDB lineage: Bacteria > Bacteroidota > Bacteroidia > Chitinophagales > Chitinophagaceae > Flavisolibacter. Next base: position 156 of record DASWYM010000382.1, on the reverse strand, counting down.
AAGCAGGGACTTGATCGCGTGGTGGAGAGCGCCGTGAACTTCGTGGGTGTGGATGTGAATACCGCTTCGAAGCACCTGCTTCAGTATGTATCCGGCATTTCCGCTACCCTGGCCAATAACATCGTGAACTACCGCTCACAGAACGGTCCGTTCAAG
>DASWYM010000381.1:0-5311 GCA_036404975.1 Chitinophagaceae bacterium | reverse complement strand
TGCGAATTGCCGTAACCGTGGCTGCGGTCGTGCTCGTAGGTGGTGAACCCCGCTACCGGCTGGTGGCACGAGGAGCAGGGGAAATTGCCGTCCTTCGACAGCCGCCCGTCGAAGAACAGCTTGCGGCCCAGCACAAAGCCTTCTTCGGTCAGCGGGCCGCTGCTCCAGACCTGCCGCGGCTGGGGAAAGCCGGGCGGCACCACGAAGGCTTTTTCCGGGGGCGTCTGCGCTCCGGGGCCTTTGCTGCACCCGTTCGACAGCACGGCACCGGAAGCGATAAAGAGCAGTAGTACAACAATGGTATTCGACAGGCGCATAGTGGCTATAGTATTAAATATATGGTTTCCCCGCCAGCAGGGCCGCTCCCCCAACTTTAAACCTTAAACTTCAAACTTTAAACTTCTCTCTTAGTAGTGACCCGGCCGCAGCTTTTTTCTCCCTTCCTTTACCTGTGCCGCCCGCTTTTTGCCTTCCAGCCTTGCCTCTTTAGCCGCCCTTTTTGGCTTCGTGGCGATGCGCAGCTTCTTTTTATGAAGGGCACCGGTGACCAGTTCGTTGATCTTTTCCAGCGCCTCTTCTTTATTGGCCAGCTGGGTGCGATGGGTCTGGGACTTTACCATCAGCTCGTCTTCGGAGTTGATCCGGTTGGAGAGCTTTTGGCGCACCGTTTCCTTTTGTTCTTCCGTGAGCAGCTGCGAAGCGCCAATGGGGAAGGAAGCGATCACCGCCGTTTCCACCTTGTTCACGTTCTGCCCGCCCTTGCCCCCGCTGCGGGTGGTCTGCAGTTTTACTTCGCCCGATACATCCATCATAAACATCCTTTCTTTGCACTAAAATTAGGAAAACATGCGTGCCGTCATTCAGCGCGTCAGCAAAGCAAGCGTTACGGTGGACGGGAAGGTCACCGGACATATTAAGGAAGGACTACTGGTTTTATTAGGAATAGAAGACGCCGACACCGATGAAGACCTTCAATGGCTTAGTGCCAAGATCGTCAACCTGCGCATCTTTAACGACGACGAGGGTGTGATGAACCGCTCGGTGCTGGAAGTGGGCGGCGGCATCCTGCTGGTGAGCCAGTTCACGCTGCACGCCTCTACCAAAAAAGGGAACCGGCCTTCGTATATACGGGCCAGTAAGCCGCCGGTGGCCATCCCGATCTACGAAAAGATGATCGTGCAACTGGAGGCCGACCTGGGCAAGGGTGTGGAGCGGGGTATTTTTGGCGCCGACATGAAAGTGGATCTGCTCAACGACGGCCCGGTGACTATTGTGATCGATACAAAAAACAGGGAATGAGACCCCGCTCACAGGACTGACCCAGGTTGAGCGGTTGAGAGGTTGAGTTGTTGAGGAAGATCCCGTGACTAAATGGAAATAAATATGAAACCAGATATTGAATCCCGCGCCGACCTGGAAGGGCTGTTGCGGGCCTTTTATGAAAAGGCGTTTGCTGATGAACTGATCGGGCATTTCTTTACCAAAGTGGTGCCCCTGAACCTTGATACCCATATACCTGTCATTACAGACTTCTGGGAGGCCATCATCTTCAACAAGCATACCTACAAAAAGAACGTGATGGTGGTGCACCAGCACATTCACCACCTGTCGCATATAAAAAAGGACCATTTGGACCGGTGGGTACAGATCTTTACCGGGACCGTCGAAGAGATGTTCGATGGTGATAAGGCAACCCTGATCAAGCAGCGCGCCACCTCCATAGCCACCATCATGGACATTAAACTAAACCATAACTCCATCAATAAGCTCTAATGACTATACAGGAAGCACAACAACAGGTAGACCAATGGATCAATACAACAGGCGTAAGATACTTTAGCGAGTTAACAAACATGGCCATCCTGACTGAAGAAGTAGGAGAGGTGGCCCGCCTGATGAGCCGCCTGTATGGCGACCAGTCGTTCAAGGAAAGCGACAAGGGTAAGGAGCTCTCCGACGAGCTGGCCGATGTGCTGTGGGTGCTCATCTGTATTGCCAACCAGACGGGTGTGGACCTGGCCGAAGCCCTGCAGAAGAACCTGGAGAAAAAGACTCTGCGTGATAGCGACCGTCACCAGCAGAACGAGAAACTGCAATAGTTACTGTTCAGCTATAGTCGTTGACGACTCTTTAAGTGCCTGATTCGCAACTCAAAACCCTAAACTCAAAACTCTAAACTATCTTCCTTGGCCACTTTTTTGTAATACTCATTACAAATGGTTGTTATGGCAAAGTTTTCCTTTAAGGGTGTGTGGAGTGTGTTGAAGGCATCGTTCAAAGGTTTTTCAGAAGATAAAGTACCCAAGCTCAGCGGTTCGCTGGCTTATTATACCGTCTTTTCCCTGGCCCCTATGTTCGTCATTATCATCTTCGTGGCCGGCCTGGTACTGGGCCAGGAGGCCGCCCAGGGGCAGATCGAGGCACAACTGACCTCATTTATAGGCATAGATGCGGCCTCGCAGATCCAGGATATGATCCATAACGCGGCCATTACCGACAAAGGAGGAATGGCCCTGGTCATTGGTATCATTGTCTTGCTCATCGGTGCTACCACCGTTTTTGGGGAGATCCAGGATTCCATTAACCAGATCTGGGGGCTGAAAACCAACCCCAAAAAAGGCTTGTTAGCCCTGGTCATGAGCCGGTTGCTGTCGTTTGGTATGATCGCCACCCTGGGCTTCCTGCTCCTGGTGTCGCTGATGGCCACCGCCGTGGTAGAAAGCCTGATGGGGCGTTTGATAGCGGTTTTCCCCGATGGGGCGGTTGTGCTCATCTATATAGCCAACCTGGTGCTGACCCTGGCCGTAGTGGCGGCTCTGTTTGCCATCATCTTCAAAGTGCTGCCCGATGCTAAGATCACCTGGAAAGCGGTGTGGCCGGGCGCCCTTGCCACCGCCCTGTTGTTTATGATCGGAAAGTTTCTCATTTCGTTTTATATCGCGAAAAGCGAGATCGGCTCCACCTATGGTGCCGCCGGCTCGCTGGCCATCCTTTTGGTATGGATCTATTATTCGGCCATGATCCTGTATTTCGGGGCCGAGTTCACCAAGGCCTGGGCAGTGCAGCACCATGCCGATATACGGCCCAGCAAGTTTGCCGTGTGGGATAAAAAGGTGAGTGTTGGCGGTGCAGATGAAGGCAGTAAAGCTACCTTGGGTGAAGAGGTGCACAAGCAGGAGGTGCAGGCCACCCTGGGCGAAGAAGCGCAGAAGCTGGAGACCAAAAAGGAGGAGCGCACCGTGTTTCAGCCAGCCCAGCCGGTAAAGATCCCGGCATACGTGCCCACCAAAAAGGCGGAGTCCGAGATCCAGGAGGAAATGAAAGCCTCCGGCATGCTGACCACGCTGGGCGGCCTGCTGCTCTATATGTTCAACTCCTCGAAAAAGAAGGACAAGGACCTCAAGCCCCTGGGCAATGCCTAAGCGAAAGGGATAATCCGGCCAAAGGGCGGCTTATCCTATCGACGGGAGGGTTATCTTTGTCCGCACTATGGCAACAGATAGCAACCGTTTTCAGGCGATCATTTCGCATTGCAAAGAGTACGGCTTTATATTCCCCTCCTCGGAGATCTACGACGGCCTGGGCGCCGTGTACGACTACGGGCAGTGGGGCAGCGAGCTCAAGAAAAATATCAAGGACTACTGGTGGAAGAGCATGACCCAGATGTACGAGAACATCGTGGGCATCGATGCCGCCATCTTTATGCACCCCACTACCTGGAAGGCCAGCGGCCACGTGGACAACTTCTCCGATCCCATGATCGACAACAAGGACAGCAAGAAGCGCTACCGCGTCGATCACCTCATCGAGGCTAAGGCCGATGAGCTGGAGAAAGGGGGCCACCCCGAACAGGGTGAAGTGTTGCTGAAGGAAATGGATACCCTGCTGGCGGCAGAAGATTACGACGGACTGAAGCGATTAATCGAAACCTATAAAATAGAGTGTCCCATCAGCGGCACCGTCAACTGGACCGACGTGCGCCAGTTCAACCTCATGTTCTCAACCCAGATGGGGAGCGTGGCCGACGACACCGACGTGATCTACCTGCGTCCCGAGACCGCGCAGGGCATCTTTGTTAACTTCCTGAACGTGCAGAAGACCGGCCGCCTGAAGATACCTTTTGGTATTGCCCAGATCGGTAAGGCGTTCCGCAACGAGATCGTGGCCCGCCAGTTCATCTTCCGCATGCGCGAGTTCGAGCAGATGGAGATGCAGTTCTTTGTGCGCCCCGGCACCCAGATGGAGTGGTACGAGTACTGGAAGGCCGAGCGCATGAAGTGGCACCACAGCCTGGGCATCCCGGCGGACCAGTACCGCTTCCACGACCACGTGAAGCTGGCCCACTACGCCGATGCCGCCTGCGACATCGAGTACAACTTCCCCATCGGTTTCAAGGAAGTGGAAGGCATCCACTCCCGCACCGATTTTGACCTGCGCAACCACCAGGAGTACAGCAAAAAGAAGATGCAGTACTTCGACAGCGAGATTAACCAGAACTATATTCCCTACGTGGTGGAAACCTCCATCGGGGTGGACCGCACGGTGCTGATGGTCCTGAGCCAGGCCTACGAAGAGCAGGACCTGAGCACGCCGGAGAAGAAAGACAGCCGCGTGGTGCTGAAGTTCCCGCCCCGCCTGGCGCCTATCAAGCTCGCCGTGCTGCCGCTGGTGAAGAAGGACGGCCTGCCCGAGATCGCCCGCTCCATCATGGACGAGTGCAAAGGCCAGTTCAAGTGCTTCTACGAGGAAAAAGATACTATCGGTAAGCGCTACCGGAGAATGGATGCCATCGGCACGCCGTTCTGCGTCACCATCGACCACCAGACCAAGGAAGACAGCACGGTGACGATCCGCTACCGCGACACCATGCTGCAGGACCGTATTCCCATTGCCAAGATCCGGGAGATCGTTACCCAGGCATTGTAAAAAGGGATTAGGAACCCACAAACAAAAAGACCGGTCGTTAGGGACCGGACTTTTTGTTTGTGGCAGGGCCTGCCTCGCTTGGAGCGAGGCTGTAATCATAGGTATGGGTGACCGGCAGTGGGGGGCAGGGCGAAAAAAAAGCTTCCGGCGCCTCCAAACGGGTAAAATAAGGCTGGAGGAAGGCCGGAAGATCAGGACTCCATCTGTGGTGCGTCAACCTATTCTTTTATAAGATGTTAGCTGTTGACCTTAAAGGCATTGGCAGGTATAAATCAGGGCCTTCCGGAAGGGCAATCTTCCAAATATCATCTTTCTTCCTGATGTTAGTCATATCCCTGCGCTGTACACATTGCTACTTTGAGCACGATTTTATTCCTACTTAAAT
>DASWYM010000380.1:0-4457 GCA_036404975.1 Chitinophagaceae bacterium | reverse complement strand
CCCTGTGCCATTAATGCCTGCGTGATCATAGCTGTAAGGATTGCCTTAAAAGCGGCATCCGTGGGCGCAAAAATGGTCAGATTCGCCGCTGGGTTCATCAGCGCCGCTTCCAGCTTACTGGCCTCTGCTACACCCTCATCTGCTCTCTTAATTGCAGCTTTAAGGTAGGTCAGGTCCGCAGCAGTATCGATTCGTTGCCATAAACGTTGGCTTGGCGGAGCAACTACCACTGCCATCTTGTGCACAACACCATTAGAAGCGGCTATGTCAGCTTGTGTCACCGGGATGTTGTTGACCCACATGTTATTACCTCTTCTCGAAGGGAAGATCGACATTCTTAATCCTGGGGGCAAAGTGGTCGAAGGAGGAGCTAATACAAGGGAAGTGGGCAGCTGAATATTCGCAAAGGTTGTGGGAACCATAGCTGAAGTCACTTTCTGTCCTCCCACCAGATGGTATCGGATCACAGTATCCAGCAAACCAGGGGAAAATAACGGGGTTGCTATTGCTGCGGCTGTGATTCCTGGAAAAGCAGCCTGGAAAGCGGCGTCTGTAGGTGCAAAAAAGGTAAATACCGATGACTTGTCTGAAAGGAGTGCAGACAAGGTCTGTTGACCCGATGAGGGGGCAGGCGTTGCTTTGGCAACAGCTGCTTTCAAGATGCTAAAGTTGGGATCATTCAGTAGCTCCGAAATAGTGGAGCCAGCCGTAGCAGGCGTTTCAATGGGCTTAGCCTTAGGTAGCTCTTTATTACAGGAGACCAGTAAGCTAACGGCTCCGGCTATTAAGAAAGAAGGTTTCAGGTATTTATTGATGGAAAAGTGCATAGTTTATAAGTATTACGTTCTCTTTCAGGATTAAAGGACATTATAAGCAAAACTCAGATAATAGAGCCCGCCGATGCTTGGGTTACCAATTGCCGTACGGTAGTATTGATTGCCTACATTAGTAGCCCCCAGCTTAAACAGCGACTTCATCTTGGGAGCTTTCATGGATATCGAAGCATCCACTACATTAAAGGCAGGCAAATCTCCCTGTGTAAAGTCATTCTCGTAGAAGAATCCTTTCTGCCAGCGCCAGGCAAGGTTGAAACCCAGCTTATTTTCAGGACCAAAGCCCGTATTGGAAAGCGCCAGCATTGATCTTAACTCAGGGGTGTTGAAGAAGGCACGGAAACCGGCAGGAACATCTTCGATCTTATCCGAAGAAAGGCTTCCGTTCACCACGAAGTTTTGGGGCAGCAAATATTCGGCGCCAATACCCCAGCCAAATGTCTTTACTTTTTCGGGAGAGTTTACTACTATAGAATACCCTTTGGAAGTGGATACCTGGATCACATCACGACGGGTAATGAAGTTTTCATACCTGCCATAATAGCCATAAACATCAACCAGTAGCTTTCTTGCAATCAGGGCTTTATAACCGGTTTCAAAGGAAGTAACCGACTCAGGTTTTACTTCACGGTACGGGATTTTTTCAGAGGTGACCACGCCTTCTGTAGTCACGGCATTTCCCGGGTCATTGGTCAGGTTATATTTATCCCACAGGAATTTTGTGGAACCCAACAAAACTCCTGTACCAACGTTCAGATCGATCCACTGCTGTTGGGTACTGGGAAAGCGATAGGCGGTCTGGAACGATAGGCGGATATTATGATCTTTGGCGGGTTTCACTACTGCCGTTACACGGGGTGTAAACCTGCCTTCAAAGTTTTCGTTTTTGTCATAACGTCCTGAAGCGGTTACTTTCAATAGGTCTTTTACGATCTCTCTTCCCACCTGCACATAAGCTCCTATCTCGTCAATAGAAATAGGATTGCCCTTGGTATCGGCAAACAGGGTTCCTTCGCTGTTTAATACGTACCGCTTCCAGTTTCCACCAACCAGCACGTCGGCAAATTTTACCGCTTCAGATAAATTGTACTGTCCTTCTGCCATGTACAGGTCGGAACGATCGAGGAATAAACCACCTGTGGGGATGGGTTTCTTTCTCACCTGGTCGAATAGAGTTTTGAACTCTTCGGAACCTGCGGCAGGCCGGCCCTGGTCGGCTATACCGCGTGCAATATTGTGCGACTCCATCTCGGTACGGCCTGCCTGCTTTGCATTCAGGTAAGCAAAGGCATATTCCTGGTACCACCTGGAACTGGGCTTCCATGCCTCATTGAACAACTGCGTAGTAACTGTCAGGTTGTGCGACTCCCCTGCGTTTTCCTGGGTAGTATAACCACGAACAAACCAGTTAGCCGCATTCAGTTCCAGCTTGTACTGGCCTACTTTTAAGTTGCGTAGGGAGTAACGCTGGCTACCGGTGTAAACCGTATTGCCTGTCCCCCAGTTACCAGCCAGCACCGCTTCGATACCGGAAGTGATCTTGTAGTGCAAAGCTCCCGACACCTTAAAGTTGATGGTGTTGGGGTTGGTAACCTCGTTCTCAGTATACCCGGTTCTGGATATTTTCATGTCAGATGCAATACCCGGGGTAAGGGTGCCAATGTAGTCTCTTAGGAAAGGAACCGCAGTACCGATAGAACCAAGTATGGTGCGGAACGTGGGCACGCGGGGATCCGCTGTCTCATCGCCATAGGTGTTCACACCGTCGTAGGCTGGATCTGTATCCCTGGTGCCATCCGTGATAAATCCTGACGTACCGAATCGCTTATAATTACGGTAGTCGTCAGCCAGCCAGTCCTTGGCCTGGATAAGCTCAGAGCCGAACTTAAAAGCGAAACGCTCGGAAATTTTCTTACCCCAGCGAAATGACCAGTTATAATAAGGTGAAACGCCCCGCTCACTGTCATCCAGGTGCATGATACCCTGCTTTACCTGGAAAGAGAAACCCTGGTATTTAAAAGGATTCTTGCTGTTGATCAGTAACGTGCCATTCATGCCTCCGGGGCCAAATAAGGCCGAAGAGGCGCCGGGCAACAGCTCCATGTTATCAACATCCAATTCGGTAAGGCCAATCACACTGCCCACCGAGAAGTTCAGGCCTGGAGCCTGGTTATCCATTCCATCCACGATCTGGTTGAATCGTAGGTTGCCGCTTCCGGAAAAGCCACGCGTGGTTGGCGTTTTAAAGGTTAGGGAAGAAGCTACAATGTCCACGCCCTTCAGGTTGCCTACCACATCGTAATAATTGGTAGCCGGGGCATTACGAATAGTGGCGGTGCTTACCCTTTCCACCGTAACGGGTGATTCAAGGATTCGTTCCGGTGTACGGCTGGCAGACACTACTACCTCCTGTCCCAGTGACGTAGTGGGAACAAAATCAATTTGAATGTCGGAGGTAGCTTCCCTGTAAGTTACTTCCTGGGTTTCAAAACCGACAGAAGTAAACACTAATGTTACGGGTAGTTGGGATACCGTCAACCGGAAATTACCCTGGTCATCGGTATAGGTACCTTTAGTGCTGCCTTTTATAAGAACAGACACAGCAGGTATGAATTCCTGCGTGGCTTGGTTTTTAATCCTCCCCGAGAGTGTTATTTGTTGGGCGAAAGTCGTTGAAGATAGCAATACAGCAAGCAACGTCATCATTGAAAAGCATACGCTTTTTCTCATAGAAATCAAGATTAGGTTTTGGAATTTAAACAGTCCAAACCCGGCTCCTAAAGTGTTTAGCATAAGACGGAGCAACGGATTTTCAAGGGAAAAGTAAGCATAGTTATGCTTCTACAGAAATTTTTGTTATTGATTCAGAATAACTTGTTTATAGTTTAAGGTAGTATATTTTGGTTGCGTCTGCCACTCCTTTTAATTTCGTTTATGCTTCAATTTCCAGGACAAACAGGCTTTTATCGAGGAAAGGTAAGAGACGTGTATAGCATACATGATGATCTGCTCGTCATGATCGCTTCTGACCGTATATCGGCTTTTGATGTGATTTTGCCCCGGCCTATACCATTTAAGGGGCAAGTACTAAATCAGTTAGCAGCTTTTATGCTGAATCATACCCGCGCTATCTGCCCCAATTGGCTGGTCGAAACTCCTGCCCCGACTGCCTCCATTGGTTACAGGTGCCAGCCTTTCAAGGTAGAAGTGGTGGTGCGGGGAAATCTTTGCGGCCATGCCTGGCGAACTTACACTAACGGACAGCGGATTTTATGCGGTGTGCTGATGCCGGATGGCCTTAAAGAGAACGATTTTTTCCCCCAGCCCATCATTACACCAACTACCAAAGCAGCAGAAGGCCATGATGAAGACATTGCGGTGCAGGAGATTTTGGAGCAGGGCCTGGCTACTCATGATGAGTGGGCGCAGATCGAGCAATACGCCCTGGCCTTATTTAATAAAGGCCGGCAGATGGCTCAAGACCAGGGTCTGATCCTGGCAGATACAAAGTACGAGTTTGGCAAAAGAAATGGTGAAATATACCTGATGGATGAGATCCATACGCCTGATTCCTCCCGATATTTTTACCTCGATGGCTTCGAAGACCGGCAGCTAAGTGGTGAA
>DASWYM010000379.1:0-3552 GCA_036404975.1 Chitinophagaceae bacterium | reverse complement strand
TGTTGAGGGCGTCGGTGATGGTCATCTGGCGGATAGCGTCCACGAAGATGGGGCGGGCATGGCCAACGGCGTCTTCGGCCGCGCGGTTGATCTGCAGGATGGCCCTGTCGACCATTGCGCCCATGCCAAGCGTGCGCAGGGTGTTTTCAATGCGTTGGGCTTCGGCGGGCAGCAGCAGCTTGTAGGCCTGGTTGCCAAAGAAGCCGTTTTCGCGGTTCAGGGTGGTGATACCGCGTCCTACGCCCTGGTCGAGGGCCTGGCGCAGGCCTTCGGCGGCTTCGCTTTCGGTAAGGGGAACGGAGATGGGTAGTTTCGATAGGGTGTCGCAGGAGGAAAGCCCCACGGCGACCAGCAGGATTATAAAAACTCGTTTTAGCATAGCTAATTTTTGCCTAAGGTAGGCAAATTACCTGCCAGAGTAAAGGAGGGGTGGAGAGAAGGAATTGGGGATTAGGAAGGGGAACACGAATTAAAACGATCCCGATAGCAATCGGGAACACGAAGAGAAGGAACGCGGATTCTTATGATCCTTAAGATCAGTGATAATCTTTCACCGGTTCTCTAATCCTCCAAATCCATTCAATCCTTCTAAATCCGGGTTCAGACACTTCCCCCAAAGCGGAAGATTTAGGAAAGATAGACCCACATAGACCCAGTGTACTTCGCCAGCTCAGCTTTGTTGAGGACCTTTATAGTAGAGAAGCAAGGGTGCTTTTCTACTCGTTCTTTGACATGGCGGATTTGCAGGTGATGGGACCTAAGCTGCAGATTATGAAGGTCTTAGTACTGAGCAGGAAGACCCGGTACAACAGGGAGGCGGTGACTTTTCACCTTTCTCGGCATCACCATTCACGATCCTCATGCCTTCAGCGCCTGCTTGCGGGCGACGATGCGCTGCCGAAGGTGCTTGAAGAAGCGGGTGCGCTCGCGCTCGCTCACCGAAGAAATGAGGGTGCTCTTGCGCATCAGGTTCTGGATGTGGTCGTTAATGCGGTCGCAGAAATGGGTGTCGCGCGTCAGCATGAAGTTGATGACCGAGTGGTTGATAAAGACCGACCGGGTGCCGTCGAGAACGGCCATGATGCAGTTGTCGCCCAGGGTCACTTCGTTGAAGTACATCTGGAAGGATCCCATGTGGGTATGGCTCGTATCATCGGCGAAGTACTTGTATCCTGCATCGGCCTGCATTTCGAGGTGGGTGACCAGTCGTTCCAGTGCATCGTACACCTGGTACACTTCCTCTTCGTTGTCGAGCATATCCATATCGCGGTAGAACTCGATCTGGCGGATGGTGCTGTTGACGCTTTCGATGTTCCAGATCTCGGTAGACTCCAGGTGGTTGTAGTGCTTCAGGATCTTGCTGCCGGTTTCCCATAGCTCGTTGGGGTAGTCGGCAAAGCGAAACTTCTTGTGCGTAAACTCGGGCGACTGGATAAAGATCTTCATCCAGAGGAAGTACTTAAATGCGGCGATCTCGCGGAAGTGGAAATGATGAAATACCGGGATGTCTTTACACACATAGAACATTTGCTTCTGCTGGAAACTGTTCATGTACTTCATCTGTTGCTCGATGTTGGACAGGTAGCGGTGGAAGTCGAAGTTGAAGTCCTGCACAAACTCGCCCTTGAACATAAAAGTGCCCGACTGCAGGTTGAACAGCTGGTCGAAGGAGATCTGGAAGTGCACGCACAGCTTGTACACCTCCTCGAGGCTCAGGGCCTTTTCGCCCCGGATGCGTCGGTAGGCGCTGTCGGTGCTCACGTTGAGCACGTTCGCTACCTCGTCTACCATCGACAGGTGCTGGGGGAGCTTGGTCTTGATCTGCAGGAAGATCTGTTGTTGGAGTTCGGAGGAGTCCATTATTGCCCGTTTATAGTATTAGCAATGCGGGTAGGTATCTTGCGCAGCAGGATGTTGAAGAACACGCTGCGTTGCTTTTCGCTGACGTTGCTGATGATGGTGCCGCGCTTCATAAGCACCTGCAGTTTGTCCGATACGTCGTTGCAGAAGTGCTCGTCCTGCGTAGTCATGTAATTCAGCACGTCGTAGATAAGGTACAGGGTTTTGCGGCTATCGGTTTCCACAAGGATGGTATTATCGCCCAGTACCATGCTGTTGTAAAACAGCCGGTAGTTGCTCTTGCGGCTCAGGGGGGTGTCGCCCGGCCCAAACTTGCAGCCGTACTCGGCCTGCTCTTTGAGGTGCTGTAGGGTTTTGCGCAGGGAGTCGTAAACCAACTCTACATCTTCCGGGGCGTTGAAGTAACCCGCCGTGCGGTAGTATTCCACCTGGCTGATGACCGAGTTGACGGCCTCGGTGTTCCAGATCTCGGTGGAGGGAATGTTGTTGTATTGCTTCAGGATCTCCTGCCCGGTTTGTTCAATAGAGGCCGGCAGCATGTCGACCGAGAACTTGCGCCCTGCAAAGTCGGGGTGCTGCAGGATGGACTTCATCCAGAAGAAGTAGCGGAAGGCGAATAGGGGCCGCAGCATGAAATGATAGAATAGCGGCACGTCCTTGGTCAGGTAGGTAATGTTTTTATTTCCATGGGCCTCGATCCGTTTAAAGGAGGCCAGTATGTCCTGAAGGTAGCGCTCAAAAGTGTACTCCCCGGTGAGCTGGACCGGCAAAAACGAAATCATCCGCTTATCGATGGAGAGCAGTGTATCGAGCGAAATGCCGAACTGCTTGCACAGGATAGCGGCCTCCTCTAATACCAGGGGAGTTTCGCCCCGGATGCGGCGGTAGGCGCTGTCGGTGCTCACGTTGAGCAGCGTAGACACTGTGTCGGCCAGGGAGGCTGAGGGCGGCAACTTCTCCTTTATTTGCTGAAACAGGTAGTCCTGCATGTTGATAGTGGCCATAGTAGATTGGGAATGCCTGCAAAATGCGGCGCCTTCGTATAGTAATTTACGGCAATTCGTCAAAAGGACAATGATGAAATGAGTACAGTTGCAGGAATTGCGGTTTCCCTCCCCCGGTACGGCAGAATTCAATTAGGGGAAGCCTGTTGCGACAGGTAGTTTCGGGGTGTAAAAACCTAAATTACCGACTTCCTGTTATGCGAAAAAGACTCTTACCACTGCCGGTTGGCAGCATTCTTTTCCTTTTGACCTCCTGTGTTTCGGTCACCCCGGTGCTGAACAGCTATGAAAAGGCAGGCACCCTGGGCAGCGGCAACGCCGAAGCCGCCGCCAGCTATACCGGTTACAATACCAGTGCTTACGATCGTAGTGCCCACAGCCACAACAACTGGGGCATCCGCGCCGGCTATGGCTTTTCGGACCGCTTTGATCTGAAGGTGCGCTACGAGCGCTTTACCTCCACCTTTCTGCAGGGAAGGAGAGAGCCTGCCGTTCATTACTTCAGCCTGGTACCCAAGCTGGCTTTGGCGCCCCGGGTACTCTCCCTGTCGCTGCCGGTAAGCCGCTATACTTACACAGAGGTGATCGATGGTAAATCCGTTTCCCGCGAGGTGAACAGCATTGCCTCGCAGCTGCACTTCACCTATACCGCTCCCGGCAAAAGGGTGGACCTGACCGGGGGACTGAA
>DASWYM010000378.1:0-15349 GCA_036404975.1 Chitinophagaceae bacterium | reverse complement strand
GGTTTTCTTTTTCCTGGAACATCCGGCGAAAGGGGTAACTGATGTTGGAGGGCTCAATAAAAGCCGTGGCCACCTGGTAGATCAGGGGCGGGAAGAAATGGTAATTGTTTACATCCACCAGGGTGATGAAAAAGCGCTTATCATTTGCCAGCCCCCTGGCGAAATTAATACCGGCAAAGCCGCCACCCACCACCACTACTTTTTTGGTTTCTCTTGCCATAGTTCTTTTTAAATGTTTTTTCCAATCTTCTTCTGCTGCTCCTTTCCTGCCTACAGAACTACAATAACTGTTCCTTAGCCTTTAGAGAACTACACAGGTGGGCGGTCACCAAGGGACAAAAGAACGCGCCGGGGGTAACAGGTGGGTATAGCTTATTGGTGGGGTCGGCTCTTTTCCCACGGGAGAAAGGTGCGGTCCTCAGGCCATTTCCCTAGTGGCTTTTCCCTGCCGCGCTTCCGCAATCACAATGTTCTCTATTCCTTTCAGCAGGGCATCGACGGTGAAAGAGATACTGGTGATGCCCTGGTCCACCAGGAACTGGGCAAACTCCGGCACATCGCTGGGCGCCTGGCCGCAAAGGCCTACCGGCAGTTGCAGGGCCACGGCTTTGCTGATCATCTGGGCGATCATCTGTTTGGCCGCCTCGTTCTGCTCGCTGAACAGGCCACTGATGAGGCCCGAATCACGATCAATGCCCAGGGTTAGCTGGGTCAGGTCGTTGGAGCCAATGGAGAAGCCGTCAAATACTTCAGCAAACTGTTCGGCCAGCAACACATTGCTCGGGATCTCTGCCATTACGTAGATCTGCAGCCCGGGGTCCTGGTCGCGGTCCAACCCGTGCTGGCTCATCGTGTCCACTACCTTATAGGCTTCTTCTACCGTACGGCAGAAGGGAATCATCACTTTCACGTTGTCCAGTCCCATATCCCCGCGTACTTTCCTGATCGCTGCGCACTCCAGGCCAAAGCCCTCGCGGTACAGCGGGTGGTAATAGCGCGAAGCACCCCGGAAGCCCAGCATAGGGTTCTCTTCGTGGGGCTCAAACTCCTTACCACCCAGCAGGTTGGCGTATTCGTTGGTCTTGAAATCACTCATGCGCACGATCACATCCCGTGGGTAAAAGGCGGCCGCAATGGTGGCAATGCCCTGGGCCAGCTTGTCGGTGAAGTATTCACCTTTTCTCGGATAGTGGTGCGTCAACTCCTCGATCCGCTTCTTTACGGCTTCGTCTTTCAGCTCATCAAATTTCACCAGGGCCATGGGGTGCACCTGTATGAAATGCGTAATGATGAATTCCAGGCGCATCAGCCCTACGCCATCGTTGGGATAAAACGAAAGCCGGAAGGCCTGGTCGGGATCACCACAGATCAACATCACTTTGGTAAGCCCCGGCTTGCGGATACCGGACAGGTCATGGGTCACCACCTTGTAATCGAGTTTTCCCCGGTACACCTTGCCGGTCTTGCCTTCGCAACACGATACCGTGATCTCCTCACCTTCGTTTATGACCTCGGTAGCATTGCCACAGCCCACCACGGCCGGCACTCCCAGCTCGCGGGCCACGATGGAAGCATGACTCGTGCGCCCGCCCTTATTGGTAATGATGCCCCCGGAGCGCTTCAGCACAGGGTCCCAGTCGGGGCTGGTAAGGTCAGTGACCACGATGTCGCCCTCCTTCAGCTTGCCGGCTTCGGCAGGCGATTGCAGGATGCGGGCCTTGCCGGCAGCTACCTTACTGCCAATGGCGCTGCCGCTCACCAGGGGTTCCGCTTTTGTCGACAGGTGGTATTCGGTCACCTCGTAGGGGCTTTTGCGCGACTGCACCGTTTCGGGACGTGCCTGGATCAGGTACAGCTCCCCGGTTTCCCCATCCTTTGCCCATTCAATGTCCATGGGTTTTTCGTAGTGGTCTTCGATCACCAGTGCCCAGCGGGCCAGCTGAAGCACCTCATCATCCGAGAGCACGTATTCACGGCGCTTTCCGGCAGGCGTATCCTCGTTCAGCGTGGTGGCCTCGCCTTTCCCGCGGGCATACACCATGGTCTTTTCCTTTTCGCCCAGCTTCTTTTGGACCAAGGCCGCTTTGCCCTTCCGCAGCGCAGGCTTGAAGACGAGGAACTCATCGGGTGTCACCGTGCCCTGCACGATGTTTTCACCCAACCCCCACACACCGCTCAGGTGGATCACGTCGCGAAAACCCGATTCAGTTTCCAGCGTAAAGCCCACCCCCGAAGAGGCTTTGTCGGAACGCACCATTTTCTGCACCCCCACCGAAAGGGCTATCTTCTCATGGGCAAAGCCATTATCCTCGCGGTACTTGATGGCCCGGTCGGTGTACAGCGAGGCAAAGCAACGCTGCACCGCCAGCAGCACTTCCTCCTCGCCCTGGATGTTGAGGTACGATTCGTGCTGGCCGGCAAAGGAGGCCTGCGGCAGGTCTTCGGCCGTGGCACTGCTGCGCACTGCTACAGCAATCGCCTCACCACCACCGCCCAGCTCCCTGTATGCCGCTATAATCGCTTCGGCTATATCAGCCGGCAGTTCAGCCCCCCTTATCAGGTCGCGGGCCCGGGCGCCGGTATCATGGAGATTGGAAAATCCGGTGCGATCCAGGCCGGACAGGAGATGTACCAGCGGCTCGCGGAGGTTATTTTTATCCAAAAAGGTCCAGAAGCAGTGCGCGGTAGTGGCAAAGCCCTCGGGCACCTTGATGCCCTGGCTGGACAGGGTGGACAGCATTTCGCCCAGCGAAGCGTTCTTGCCCCCTACGGCACCCACATCCGCCAGGCCTACTTCCCTGAAGTTTTTGATGTATGCGCTCATAACCGGTCATTTCTCTTAAAGTTCGCACATCTGTCCTAAAGCATCAATGACCCGTATCATTAAAAAGCAGTGAAGGAGGCGGGTGCCGGTCTGCTCCGGCTATATCCTTGCCGGGCCCCGGCCTGTGGCGCAGCATTACCGGCCCACGAAAAAGCCTGCAGTTGAGCTACAGGCTTGACACAGTGGTTAGGTACTTCCCGATGGTTACCCGATCAGGTCTTTACTTAATTGCTGGATCTCGGTCAGCCGGTCATAGTTTACCGAGTAGTAAATGAATTTGCCATCACGATCGGTATTGACCATACCCGCCCGGCGCAGGATTGCCAGGTGCTGCGAGGCCACCGACTGCTCCAACCGCAGCTTCACATAGATCTCAGTAACCGTGAGTTTGCCGTGGGTGTGAATGACCTTAAGTATTTGCATACGCAGCTTGTGGTTGATGGCCCTTAAAATAAGAGCGGCTTTCTTTAAGGGCAGTACATCAATTTTCAGATCGTCCTCGCTCTTCTGTGCCTGCCTGATTTTCCCCTGAGTTGTTTCTACCATGTTTTAAGTTTTTGAGTGTGATTTTCTCTTGCCCGTGGCATTCACCTGTATAGTTATTCCACGTAACGAATATATAATATTCAACATATGCAATACATGATTTAGATCAACTTATTTCCTAATTTATATCCTACAGAAGTAGAATATAAAATAAATGTAAAAAAAGTTTGACGCCCTCACCATGCAATCGTTTAACATTCAGGACCTTCCATCCCGGATTCGTTCAACAAGAGCTGTTATACACATTTTCCCTAATTTATTAACAGCTTTTAAATGAAGCCCCCGGCAGTCTTACCAAGCAGCATGCACGTTCTACAAAAAAGGACTTACAGCAATGCTTAAACGTTCTTTTTGTACAAACTTATTTCACGATTATAGGGAGTACTGTTTTGCGACGTTTACAAGCTGCGCTACGTTTTATAGTCCGGAAAGATGCAGCAACCCGTTGCCGGCGAAACACAGGTTACAACGGCTCAACCCAATTTACTTTTCCTGCCTAATCCCTGGTCCCAAAACCCTAACGCCTCCTCATTGTTTCTCCAGCCACTCCGCATCTTAACCCCTCTTCATCCGTTCCTTAAAGCAACGGTTCAGCAGCGGTTCAGCAGCGGTTCAGGTACGGTTCAGCAGCGGTTCAGTAGGCACTCAGACTGTCAACAGGCTTAAGGGAAAGCAACTCCGTACCGCCATCCTCCACTTATCGGTCAGTAGCCGGGTGGTAAAGTAATTACCTTCGGCCAGTGAGGCAACGCAAAGGCACTAAAGCAGCTTCAGTTCCGGTTTTTGCTTGCTGCACTTAGAAGAATCGCCTCCTCAGGCTGAAAAGGGCAGGTAGCGTCCATTGGAGAAATAGGCACTGGTGATCGTAGCCGGCTCGTTCCAGTTAAGGCTGATGATGTTTTTAAGGGCAGCGACCAGTGTATCGAACGAAAAAGGCTTGGTAAAAAACAGGTGTGCCCCTGTTTCATAAGCTTCTTTTATAAACGATTGATTACCCGTGGTAGAATAGATAACGACTGGAATATCCTTATAGGTACTCTGTTTAATTTGCCGCAGGTAATCAAAACCATTTTTCTTAGGCATATTGATATCCAGGAAGATAATATCAGGGTGCAACTCGCCGAGAACGCCGGGGTCGGCGAGGTTGTCGCTAACATAAGTTACCGATATGTCTGTATTGATGGATCGGACTGCTTCCCTGAAAAAGAAGAAATCATCCTCATCGTCGTCGATCAGGAGGATATTCTTGATAGGCCACTGGTGGACGTACATACGACTTTGTTTAGGTGGTACAATTCAACTTAGTATGATCAAGGGGGAGCGTTTGGTATAGAGATGGGACCTGTATGTAAGTTAAGAAATAATCCGGTAAATGGGGAAGAGGGATTAGGTATTCGGGACCACGGATCAGGAACGGCAAAGGAATTAGGTTGCGACCGTTTTCAGGATGGGGGGGACAGCCAACGCTAATGCGTTGGGCCACAGGCTTTAGACTTAATACTTTCTGCCTGGAACTGCTTTCAAAGGAGCAGGCAAAAGAATGCCCCTGTAAGACTACAAGGGCGTAATAGCTCAAGTTTCATTAACGATATTTATAATGCAAAAACTAAGCCATAGATATGGCAAAGCCCTGCACCGGTTCAGGCGGCGGCAGTCTGGTCTTTTTCAGTAGAACAAAACGGACAGCCGGACAGGACTTTTTTGATGTGGCTATCATTTGGAGCACGTGGCCACCCGGGTGGCAGCCCTTCCCTAAATGGTTGCCGCGGGCAAACCTGGTAGTATGACGCTTGCGGTACACTTGGACTTGTGCTTAAAATGTCTAACCTATTCTCAGTGCTTCCCGGATATATAAATCGGCACCTTAACCAAAGTGGTCTGGCACAAACATGTCATAAGGAATGGATGTCCACCATTCCATGAATAGACCTAAAGATGCTTAAATGAGACATTGTGCACCACGAAATAAAATTCTGGCCTGTAGACTCATTGTAGAGGTGAATCCTCATAAAACCCGGCTGTTGGGTGAATGGGCAACAGAAAGAGCCCTGGCCGTCGCATTTTAAAGGCTAAACAGTAGTGGCACTTTTTTTATAGTACTGTTTACACCTACCTGTTGGAGACTATGGGCAACTAAGACTGCATCCCATACCAATGTAAACTGCTATACTGTTTCAGTATCCATTCTTTTCATTACTTAAAACTTATATTATGGCAGAAAACAACATGAATCGTGAATCAATGATGAACCCCCAGGAGGGTGCGGGCAGGGAAGGCAGAAAATCCAATCGTGGTTTTGCCGCTATGGATCCCGAAAAGCAAAAGCAAATTGCCCGTGAAGGAGGCAGGGCGGCTCACCGCCTGGGAACCGCCCATAAGTGGAGCCGGGAAGAAGCCCGCGAAGCCGGCCGTAAAGGTGGCCAAAGCTCCCGTAGCAGGGGCGGCAGTCCAAACCAGCCTTAAAGCACACTACGAAAGCTATTTAGTTGAATGTGAAACATATCAGGGCCGGGACATTTCCTGGCCTTGATCTTATATACCGCCCCCGGCAAAAGACTTGGTCTAAGCGCTTCCTATCGATATCTTTATAGCTTCAGACCCAGTGTTCATGAGGCCTTTACTCCTACTCTTTACAATTTTATTTACATTACAGGGCTATGGCCAGTCGGGGCCTGCCCCCTTTTCCATCAAGGGCTTCCTGCCCTATTGGAAAGCAGCCTCTTTTACCCTAAGCGTGGATGGCCAACAGGTGCATGCGCAAACTTTACAACAGGACATTTACAGCTTCACCGGCCAGGTGTCCGCAGCCCAAACGGGAATGCTGGAGATCAAAGAAGGAGGCAAGCCGCGCTTCCTGCCTTTTTTTGTAGAACCCGGGGTGATCCGCATACGCGACAAAGGCAATAAGCGGCTGGAAGTGTACGGGACGCCTACCAATGATGCCTTCCTGGCCCTTACCCATCGCCTGGACTCGCTGGTGCTGGCCGGGCGCAGCGCCTCACCCGGCGAAGCAATGGTGACCAAAAAGAGCCTCGTAAAGGACTTTATCAGGGCCAATCCCCACTCCATTATAAGCCTGCAGCTGCTGCACGATTACTTTTTTCTCTATAATTCGGTGGACGATACCGCTTATGCAGCCCTCTATGGTTTATTGGGCCTTCCCCTGAAGCAAACCGCCATGGGACGGAAGATCGGTAAGGAAGTTGCCGCCAGCAGCGGGGCCGCCATTGGCGCAAGGGCTATTACCATGACCCTGCCCGACAGTGCAGGTGCCCAGCAGCCGGTTTACACCCCCGGGCAGTATACGCTGATCCACTTCTGGGCCTCCTGGTGCGTGCCTTGTAAAAAGGAGATACCGGAGCTGTTAGGGGTGCACCAAAAATTTGCCCCTCTGGGCTTTTCCATGACCGGGGTCTCACTGGACCACAATGCCCCCGCCTGGAAGCGTGCGGCCGGGCGCATGCCCTGGAAGCAGTTGATAGATGTGGGTGCCTTTAGCGGCCGGGCCGCCCGCAATTACGGGGTAAAAGTGGTGCCCACCAACCTGCTGCTGGACCCGCAGGGGATCATCATTGCCAAAGACCTGAACATGCCCGAGCTGGAAAAGCGGCTCCGGGAGTTGCTCAGGGCAAAAACCTATTAGGCCGTCCTATTTCTTAATACCTTCAACCCAAATAGTAGCGATGAACGTCAAGATCGAAGCTTCGTGGAAGGAAGTGCTGGCAGATGAATTCAAAAAGCCTTATTTCAAGAACATAGTGGAACACCTCAAGACCGAGAAAGAGCAGGGCAAAGTGATCTATCCCCCGGGCCCCCAGATCTTTCACGCTTTTGAAGCCACTCCCTTTGAGGAAGTAAAAGTGGTGCTGCTTGGTCAGGATCCCTACCACGGACCCGGCCAGGCCCATGGCCTTAGCTTCAGCGTTCAAAAAGGCGTACCTCCTCCCCCTTCGCTGATCAACATCTTCAAAGAGCTCCACGACGATACAGGAGTCCCCATCCCGAACCACGGCCACCTGGAGAAGTGGGCCCGCCAGGGCGTAATGCTGCTCAATGCTTCGCTGACGGTAAGGGCCGGCGAGCCGATGAGCCATTCGAAGATCGGCTGGCATAAGTTCACCGACTGCGTGATTTCGACGGTTTCCGAAAAACACGAACACATTGTCTTCCTGCTCTGGGGCAAATTTGCCCAGCAAAAGGAGGAACTCATTAATACCAAAAAGCACCTGGTGCTGAAATCGGCTCACCCCTCTCCCCTGTCTGCGAACAATGGCTTCTTTGGCAGCCGGCCTTTTTCAAAGATCAACACCTACCTGATGAAAAATGGTAAGGATCCTATTGACTGGGCATTGTAATTTGCACGCATGAACGTAGTTAAAAATGTACTGGCCCGGGTGTTTGCCCTATGGGCGCTGATTGTTTTTGTAAGTACCCTGGTGTTCATGGTCCCTGCTTCACTGCTCGTGGGGGCTTGGAAAGAACCCCGCCGCTCGCATATCTTTCAAAGAATCATCCGGGTATGGATGGGCACCTTTTTTATCTTCACCGGGGTGCGCCGGATCTTTAAAGGCCGTGAAATTTTCAAACAGAAGGAATCCTTTGTGATCGTCAGCAATCACCGCTCCTATATGGATCCTCCCCTCTCCTGCCCCGGTGTGCCGGAAGCCACGAAGACCATTGCAAAAATCGAAATGGTCCGTGTTCCCCTGTTTGGGATCATTTACAGAAGAGGCAGTGTGCTGGTGGACCGGAAGAACGAAGCCAGTCGCAAACAAAGCTATATCATGATGAAAAAGGTGCTGGAGATGGGCTTGCATATGAGCATCTACCCCGAAGGCACCCGTAACCGCACCCGGGAGCCCTTACAGAAATTCCACGACGGGGCCTTCCGCCTGGCGGTGGAAACCGGGCATCGCATGGTGCCGGCAGTGATCTTCCATACCGATAAAGTGCTGCCCCTGAACAAGACCTTCTACTACTGGCCCCACAAGGTGGAAATGCACTTCCTGCCCCCGGTGCCGGTGGAGAACAAAACGGCTACCGAGCTGAAAGAAGAAGTCTTCCGGATCATAAAAGACTACTACGTGAAGCACAATTATTGAAAATTAGGGAAGTTCCGGGTGCGGTTGATGCGCAGGTCCTGGAGCATACCCGATTTGGGATTGATCGTGATGCTGAAGGACCGCCAGAGCCCCACGGGCACCAGCCCGATGGACATCTGCCAGCAGTGCAGGTCGCGGTTGATCGACATGGTGAGGTAGCCCATATCCTTGGTACTGAGGTTATAGGAGCCACTGGTGCTGAAGTTCCATTTGGGCGTCAGGCTAAACGAGCTGCGGAAGTTTACACTGGAAGTAATATCCCCCCGGAACCGCTGGTCCCTCGCATCAAAGCGGGAACTGTAGTTCAGCGAAAAGTCCAGGCCTATATCCCACGGAATATTAAAGTCCACGAAATCGCCCGGGTTGCGCTGCATATACTCCGTCAGCCGCTGCTGGTCGGCCAGCAGGGCCGGGTCGGTAATGGTGGGGTTATAGGGCATCGACTGGGGTTGCTTGGAAGCGTCTTTGGGCTTGCTGCGGAACTGGGTCGACAGCGAGATACTGCCATACGTCAGGCGTCCCAGGTTTGGGTGCGCCCCACTCCAGGCCAGGCGGTTGACACGAACACCCAACGTGTCCACCCTATAGGGATCAAGATTTGCCGTAGCGGTCAGGTTCACTTTTTCAAAGAGGGTACTGCGAAAGTCCATGCTAAAGGGGGCCAGCTTAAAGGCCGTGTCCAGGAAGTCGTAGCCGCTGCGGATGGAAAAACCGTCTATCAGGCGCACTTTACGGATGGCGGCCTCGCCGGTATCCTTTTTAGAACGCACTTTCATCTCCAGGTTGTTGTCGATACCGAAGGTGATCCCCCCAAAGCGATCGTTGGCAAAACCGCCTCCCATGGGGTTGCCGATGTATTGGGAATACCCATACTTCCTTCCTGCCTCGTTGATCTGGACCGAATCATGATACCTCTTGCCCATGTTGGGAACATAGCTAAACGAGAAACTGGGACGGATGACGTGCCGGATCGCCTGCACCCTTTTTGAGTTCCGGAACTGGTAAGTACCAAATATGGCCGTATTGAACGACAGGGACGTGGACATGTTGCGGGCTGTATAAAAACCCTTTTGGATGGTAGTATCTACCTTTTTGGCCCCGGGATTCCACTCTAAAAAGGTCTTTTGCATCAGCCACTGCTCCTGGTACGAAACCGAGGGTGCCACATTGAAGGGTCCCAGCGGCGGCAGGGCCAGGGTTATGGGCACGTTGTGCGAAGCGCCCCAGCGCAGGGTATCCAGCAGGTGCTTTACGGTAAAGGTGGAATCATAGAAAGCCAGTTGGTTCTGGAAGGCGCCGCTATAGCCCAGGCCCAGCTTCTCGTACCACTTGGCGGCTCCCACCGCCTCTTCGCGCTGCAGGGGGTATATGGTGGTCACCGAGAAAGTGGCATCCGGCAGGCGCACATTGATGATCCCTGAGTTGGTATTCTGGTCGTGGGTAGCACCCAGCGACAGGTTATAAGGCTTGCCCACCCAGGTTTTCTGGTACATGATCGAAGAACCGAAGTTGTTCTGTGTATACCGGGTAGGATCTTCCAGCAGGTAAGTGTTGTATTTGCTGGAACCCGCCCGCACGTTGGCCGAAAAGATCGTTCCGGGCCGTGCACGCTGGTCGACGCTGTGGTTCCAATTGACAAAGAAAGACCTCGTCTTCGAAAAGTCGGGGTCACCCTTGAAGCTTTGCTTTGTCTCCTGCAGGCTTAGATTGAAGGCCCCGTTATAGCGATAGCGCTTGCGGTAGGTGGGCGTCAGGTTCGCCAGCCAGCCGCCATACGAGTACAGGTTACCTCTCAGGGTCACATCCAGGTACTCGTTCAATACTTTGTAATAGCCCAAACCCTCCAGTCCCAGTCCGAAGTTTTCGGTGACGGTAAATTTGGGGGGCAGCAGACCGGAATGGCGGCCCCGGCTCATGGGGAAAATACCAAAGGGAAGGCCTATGGGCTTGGGAAGGGGCACATCCTCAAAAGCCAGCTGCACATACCCCGTCACGGCCACTTTGTTGTTCACCACCTTCATCTTCCTGGACCGGAAATCAAAGTGGGGATCATCGAGGTTACAGGTGGTAAAGCGCCCGCCCTCAATGAAGACGGTGCGTTCGTCGATCTTCTTTATGGTTTCGCCGTGCACGAACATTTCGGCCTGTTGGGTATAGGTTCGCTTGGTGAGGCCACGCTGGGTCTTGAAGTTAAAGCGGATGGTATCGCTCTCGAAGTTGTTCTCCCCCTGCTGGAACGTAGCCCGGGCGGTCACAACGCCTGTACTGTCCTGCTGATTGACGGCCGTCAGTATATTGGTTTGCTGGTCCAGTGTCACCTGGGGCGCCGAAAGGGTGGCGTCTTTGTGAGTGGTCTTGGTAGTGCCGTAAAGGATGATCTTCTTATCTTCTACCATCACCACGGCACTGTCCTCGGCTTCATACTCTACCGGTGCGTCCAGCGTGTCCTTTGACATGCGCAGCAGGAACGTATCGCGCTGTACGATGGAAGTATCTCCAGCTTCCCGGTGCAGGCTGTCGGCCAGGGAATCCAGGGGGCTTTTCAGATTAGTGACGTTGGGTGATGGGCGATTGAGGTTTTCGCGCCCGGTAGGAACCGTATCGGTCCGGGCCAGGGTATCCTTTCCTCTTTGCGGAACGGTGTCTTTACCCCCGGCAGTTGTTAAAAGGCTGTCAATTCTCACCCCTTTTATACCGCCTGCCTTGCTGGTCCACGTTAAAGCACAAAAGAATGCTAAAGCTGGCAGTATAAAAAACAGTCTTTTTAAACTAAATTTGTGCGAGCCCATCATAAGGAGTGAAACAAAAGTAGTTGTTTAGGGGCTTTCCTACTTGTGAAGATTAAGTTAACCGTTAACAAAAATCCATTATGCTCAAAAAAACTTTCCTTACTCTCTCATTTCTATGCCTGACAACCCTGCTTATCTCTTTCACTGCTGAGAAAAAACAAAAAGCGGTTAAGACTATAATTATCGATGCCGGCCATGGTATCAGAAGTAATGGCGGTTATGACGGCGCCAAGGGAAGTTACTCCTTCGAAGATGAGATCTGTTATGCCGTCTCCAAAGAATTGATCCAATACATCAAGACAGAGTTCCCCGAGATCAGGATCGTGGAAACCCGTCCTACCACCCGCATCACCGACCTTCACGAGCGGGCCAATATTGCCAACCACAACAAGGGCGACCTCTTTATCTCTATCCACGTAAATGCCGCCCCTCCCAAGCAGCACAAAGAGCTCTCCGGTTACAAGACCGTATACAGCTACGTGGGCAAAGGCAAAAAGCGGAAAAAGGTGGCTAAGAAAGTTCCTCAATACCGTTACTACACCACCCCTAACCCTGCCAAGGGCACGGAAACCTATATCTGGGGGGCACATAAGAACGAAGACAAGGAAGTTGCCCTGCGCGAAAATGCTCCCATGCTGGCCGAAGAGAATTATAAAGACAAGTACGGCGACATCGATCCTAACTCCCCGGAATTCATAGCCTTATCGCTGCTGAAGACCAAGCAGTTCTTTAAGCGCAGCGCCACGCTGTCGGGTATGGTGGAAGAAGAGTTTGAAAAGATCGGCCGCACCAGCCGAGGCCAGAAGCAGCGCCAGGTAGGGATCTGGGTATTGCAAGCCACTGCCATGCCAAGCATCCTGGTAGAGACCGGCTACATCACCAACCGCGCTGAAGAAGACTACCTCAATAGCAAGTCCGGCCAGCAGGAGATCGCACAGGCCATTACCTCGGCGGTCAAGAACTATGTCTCCTGGATCGAAAAGCAGCAGTCCTCCGCCCAAACCACAGCTTCAGCAATGACCCAGTTCCTGCACCAGGATGCCGGCAAATTCCTGGAAGCAGTTGACCACCACGAGCGGGAAAGGATGAGCCGCTAACCACAGGGTTTTCACTTGTTTACTCTGGTATAATTTTTTACAGCTGTAAGGTGTATTTTTCAGTACGCCTTACAGCTAAGTAAAATTTATTGTTATTTTGACCCGGAATAACAGCCTAGCAAGCAAGAGTAAACAATAATGCATGAAGATTTCTAACGAAGCCAAAGTAGGTATTTTAGCCATCGCCGCCATCCTGGTTTTAGTATTTGGGTTCAACTTTTTGAAGGGTAAGAACATCTTCAGCCGGACTCCCACTATTTATGCCGTCTTTGAAACGATTGGCTCCCTGAAGAAAGCCAACGAAGTAAAGATCAATGGTCTGCCCATCGGCACCGTTTACGACCTGCAACCGGTGGACAAGGAAGTTAATAAGATCATGGTGGAGATCCACCTGAACAGGGATATCAGCATTCCCCGCAATTCGATAGCCTTTATCGACGGCGCCCTGGTGGGCGACTCCTATATTAATATTGAGAAAGGCTCGGCCAATACCTATTTACAACCCGGCGACACGATATCTACCCGGCTCGACCAGGGCCTGATGGCCTCTTTACAGTCGCAACTCTCTCCTACCGTTACCAGGGTGAACGAGACACTGGATTCCCTGAAACTCACCATAGGCAAGCTAAACAGCATTTTTGACCCGAACACCAACAACAACCTGCAAACCATCATTGCCCGGATGGCGGTGACATCGGCCCATTTGCAGCAGATGCTGGATGCCCAGAATGGTGCCCTGGCCCAGTCGCTGGCAAACGTCAACGCCGTGACCGGCAACCTGGCCCGGAACAACGATGCCATTACCTCCTCGATCCGCAACGTGGAACTGACCACCTCCAACCTGGCCAACGCCCGCATACAGGAAACAGTGGCCGCCCTGGAAAGCACCATTGGCGAACTGAGAGGAACGGCCGAACAATTGAAAGGCAGCATCAACCGCATTAACAGCACCGATGGTACGCTGGGCCTGCTGATGAACGACCGTAAGCTCTACGACCAGTTTGAGCGCGCGGCCCTTGGCCTGGAAATCCTTCTCGATGATGTACGGGTGCACCCCAAACGCTACGTTAATATTTCGGTGTTCGGGGGCAAAAGCAGTGCCGAGCCGCTAACTTCGCCTGCTGTAAAAGATACCATTCCACGTACTCATTAATGAAGCTTACCATCCCCATACTCTTTGCCCTGCTGATCGCTTCGGTCAGCGGATGGGCACAAGTGCCTCCCGGCGGCTCACAAAGCCCGGTGGAGATCCTTGAAGGAGTGCGAAAGCTCGAATTCCGTAAGCTACCCGATGGCACCGAGCTGCAGATCCTGGCCGGCAACGTAAAGCTCCGCCAGGGTACTACCCTGTTTTATACCGACAGCTGCGTGGTCAACTCCACCCAGCGGGTTTTTGAGGCCTTTGGCAATGTGCACATCAACGACAGTGATACCACGCACATTTATTCTAATCACCTGCGCTACCTGATCGACCCCCGCTATGCTTACCTCGATGGCAATGTACGGCTGACCGACGGCCACGGCACCCTGACCACCAACGCCCTCGAATACGATGTGGCCAACGGCATCGGCACCTACAACAACGGCGGCAAGGTCGTACGCGGCAAATCGGTGCTCACCAGCCGCGAAGGCGTTTATTACTCCGACGTAAAGGATATCTATTTCCGCCAGGATGTAGAACTGAAGGATCCGGCCTACTACCTGAAGACGGACTCCATGATCTATAATACCGAAACCGAAGTGGCGCGCTTTATCTCGGACACCTATATGATCGACTCTGCCAAACGGACCATCCGCACCACGCAGGGCTATTATGACCTGAAGACCCGCCACGCCGAGTTTTCCGAACGAACCACCATCATTGACAAGGGCACCCGCATCGTGGGCGACCAGATCGCCAACGACGACGTCACCGGCATTGTGCAGATCAGGGGCAACGGGGTATTGATCGACTCGGCCCAGGGAGTAAGTATCCTGGCCAACGAGATCTTTGCCAACAAAAAAACCGAAGCCTACCTGGCCACCAAAAAGCCGCTGATGATCATCCGCCAGGAAAAAGACTCCATCTATGTAGCCGCCGATACCCTGTTCACCGCCCGGCTCTCCGATCTTTTTATTCAAAAGGATACTTCCGCCGGCAATGTGGCGGACTCGGCTACTGCTCAAACGTCAACGAAAGGCAAAGCCACTAAGAACCAGAAAACGGCAAAGAACCAGCAAGCGCCTCCTAAGGTTACCCCTCCGAAGGACAGCACCGATCGCTATTTCGAGGCCTACCGCAACGTGCGCATCTATTCCGACTCGGTGCAGGCGGTCAGCGACAGCCTCTTTTATTCGTTCAAGGACTCTACCTTCCGCATGTTCGACAACCCCGTGATCTGGAGCAAAGGCAGCCAGATCACCGGCGATACGGTTTTTCTATACACCCGCAACAAAAAAGCCGACCGTTTCAGGGCCTGGGAGAACAGTTTTATCATCAATGAAGTGGAGCCATCGGTATATAACCAGGTAAAGTCTTCCCGCATGGACGGATTCTTTAAGGAGGGCCAGATCGACTCGGTGCGGGCCCGGGGGTTGGCCGAATCTGTCTACTTTATCCGGGACGATGACAGTGCCTATACCGGTATCAACCAGACCAAGAGCGACATCCTGGATGTTTATTTCCGCAACGGCGACCTGCATAAGGTGGTGTTCCGCAGCGCCGTCAAAGGCACCCTGTGGCCCATCTCGCAGAAAAGACCCGGCGAGATGAAGCTTCCCGGCTTTTCCTGGCTGGAAGCCCGCCGTCCCAAGACCAAATATGAACTGATGGAGTAAGGCAGTCGCGCAAGGCAAGACGGTGAGTGGTGAATGGTGAGTGTATGCCTGGAACACAAAGAGTATAACTGATTACTAAAGGAGCTTCGGCTCCTTTTCTCTTAAGCCTTCCACTCATTTACTGTAGCCTTACTCCGGGGTAAAAGCATAGTAACAGTATAGTAACGCTATAGT
>DASWYM010000377.1:0-10794 GCA_036404975.1 Chitinophagaceae bacterium | reverse complement strand
GGTTGCGCAGCTCCCTGCCTTTCTTCCAGGACTCCAGGTCCTTGAAGCCCTTGTGCCTTGGTGAGGTGTCCATAGCTGTTGGACCAATTGACTCCCTCCAAATTACAGCACAACCAGCAGAATTCAAAGCCCTCCACGCTCCCGCTCTCCGGGACCTGTACCTCCTAATCCCTAATCCCCAGTCCCTAATCCCTCCATCTAACGCGGGAAGGCCCGGGCAGAGGGCAGCTCAATGGTGAAGCGGGTGCCGGTGCCGGGCTGGCTTTCTACCTGTATATGGCCCTTGTGGAGCTTGACGATGCGGTGGGCAAGCGAGAGGCCCAGTCCGAAGCCGCCAGTGGTGCGGCTTTCGTTGACGCGGTAGAAGGGGTGGAAGATGTTTTCCAGCTCTTCGGGGGGGATGCCCACGCCCTTGTCTTCGATGGTGATGACCAGCTCGCGGGGAGAGACGGCAAGTGCTACCGCGGCATGGTGGTCGGCGGAATACTTGCAGGCGTTCAAGACGATGTTGCGCAGGGCCGAGAAGAGCAGCTCCTCGTTGCCCAGCACCAGCAGGTCGTCTTCCTCGGCGGGCAGGTCGGTAAAGTTGAGCGCAACGCTGTAGGAGGTATTGGTCTTGGCCATCTCGCCGGGCAGGCGCATGAGGATCTCGTCGAGGCGCACGTGGGATATTTCGAGGCCGCCGGGCGAGCCGGAGGCCTTGGCGAACTCCAGCAGGGTCTGGGTGAGCTTGTTCATGTGGCGCACGTCCTGGTAGACCGACTTCATCACGCGGCGGTACTCTTCGGGCTCGCGGTCGCGCTGCAGCGACACTTCCAGCTGGCTGGAGATGGAGGTCAGCGGGGTGGACAGCTCGTGGGAGGCATTGGAGATGAAGTGGCGCTGCAGGTCGAAGCTTTCCTTCAGGCGGCTGAGCAGGCGGTTCAGCGTATCGGAGAGGTAGTACCACTCGTCGCGGGCCTTACCCGTGGCAATGCGGCGGTTAAAGTTCTGGGCCGTGATCTCGTTGGCTTCATCGGCGATCTTCTGTACGGGGCGCAGCAGCCCGCGTGAAAAGATGTAACCGCTGGCCAGGGCAATGATCACGCCGCCCAGGGAGCTTAGCAGCAGGATCACCTGCAGCTGGCGCAGGCTGCGCATGCCTTCTTCATCCACTGCCCCCACCGCCACCACCATGCGCAGGTTGTTGTCGGTGTAGTGGTAAGCGGCGGCTTCTTTGCCGTTGCGGGTGAAGTATACCTTGCCGTTGATGCGTGCATCGTCGAGCAGGTCCTTGTCTATAGGGATCGTGTCGTTGAGCACATCGCTGTAGCGGTAGATGCGGAAGTTGCGGTAGTCGTAGGCCTGCACGGTCTTATCGGTCAGCGAGAGGGTGGTGGCCTCGTCGATGCGGCGCACCAGCTCTTTATCGAACACTTCGCTCTGGCTGAGCAGGCGGGCCGTGGTCACCGCGCGGTTGAGCAGGCGGGTGCGCACGTTGTTCAGGCGGTTGTTGTAGGATACATAGTAGACCGTCAGGCACACCAGCGACAACAGGATAAAGACCAGTAGGGTGAAGATGAACGTAATGCGTAAGCGTACCGGCATCTAGTTTTCTTTGAGAATATAGCCCATGCCTACCTGGGTTTGAATGAGCTTGCTGGGAAAGTTCTTGTCGACCTTGTTGCGCACGTAGTTAATATACACGTCGATGACATTGGTATTGGTGTCGAAGTCGATGTCCCATACGTTAATGGCGATATCGGCGCGCGACACTACGCGGTTCTTGTTGCGCAGGAGGTATTCGAGCAGCTGGAATTCCTTGGCCGTCAGGCTGATGGGTTGGTTGTCGCGCTTCACTTCTTTGCTATCGAGGTTCATCTCCAGGTCGGCGGCCTTCAGCACGTTGCCCACCGGCATGTTCTGGTGCTGCAGGGTGCGCTTCAGCAGCACGCGGATCTTGAGCAGCAGCTCCTTGAACTCGAAGGGCTTCACCATGTAGTCGTCGGCACCGGCATCGTAGCCTTCGATCTTGTCGTTGAGCGTGCTCATGGCGGTGAGCATGATGATGGGAATACGGGGGTTGTCTGCCCTTATGATCTTGCACAGGTCGTAGCCGTTCATGCCCGGCAGGTTGATGTCGAGGATGACGAGGTTGTAATCGTTGGCCTTAAACAGCTTATGGCCGATATTGCCGTCGTAGGCCACATCGACCTGGTAGCCGTTCTCGGTCAGGCCCAGCTTAATGGTGTCGGCAATCTTCTTTTCATCTTCTACGATCAGGATCCTGCGTTCTTCCATGCCCAAGGGGTTAATGGTGATTAGTTGCCCGAAAGGTACAACATCTGCAAAGGTGCAAAAGACTAACAAAATGTGAAGATGAGCTTCTAATGGGATTCTAATCTAGGACTAATAAGCTCCTAATAGGAGGGGTCTAATTTCGGAGCGAACCTAATAACAACCGAACACATGAAGAATGCTATCCTGGTAACCCTATCCACTTTTATGAGTGGCCTGCTCTTCGCCCAGGGCGTGGAGGAGGCTAAGAACCATCTTTATTATGGCCGCCACAACAGTGCTGCCGACGTGCTCCATTCTGCCGTGAAGGCTAATGCGGCCGATGCACAGGCCTGGTACTGGCTAAGCGTGGCCGAGGCCGAGCGGGAAAATCCTGCCGAACTGAGAGGGGCTATGGCCACTGCACCTGTTTCGCTGGCCGGCGACCCCTGGTTCCAGGTAGCTTACGGCAGCCTGCTGCTGCAGGAAGGCAAGGCCGACAGTGCGGCCCACCTCTTCAGCCAGGCGATCAACGAAACCCGTGAGAAGAATCCCGATATCCTGATCGCCATTGCCCGGGCGCACGTGGAGGCCCCGCAGGGTAATGTCACCTACGCCATCGAGCTGCTGGACAAAGCCACCAGGCGCGCCAAGCGCAACCCGGAGCTGGATATGGTGAAAGGTGATGCCTACCGCAAGCTGCAGAAAGGCTCCGAAGCCTTCCAGGCCTACCGCGCAGCCCTGGAGAAGGACGAAAACTATGTGCCGGCCCTCTTTGCCCTGGGTAAGATCTTTACCTCGCAGAAGAATAAGGACTTATACCTGGAGTACTTCAACAAGGCCCTGGCTGCCGACCCGAAGTATGCCCCCGCCCTGTACGAAATGTACCTGCACTATTACTATACCGACCTGACTAAGGCGATGGAGTACTTCAACCAGTACGTGGCCAATACCGAAAAAGATATCAAGAACGAGTATCTCTATACCGACCTTATTTACCTGGCCAAACAATACGACCAGGCGATCCAGCGGGCCCAGCAGCTGCTGCAGGCTCATGGCGACAAAGAGCCCCGCCTCTATAAGCTCATTGCCTATAGCTACCAGGGCCTCAAGGACACGGCCAAAGCGCTGAACTATATGGGCCAGTACTTTGCCAGGGCCGCCGACAGCGTACACGTGGTGATGGACTACCAGACCATGGGTGAGTTGTACGCCAGCCAGCCCGGTATGGGCGACTCGGCCACGCGCTACTTCGAAAGAGCCGTTGCCCTGCAAACCGACACCGCTGCCCGCTACGCGCTGTACAAGAAGCTGGCCGGTACGTTTGGCGAACAGAAAGACTACCACAACCAGGCCATCTGGATGGGTAAGTATTATGAGGGCAACGACAAGGCCACCAACCTCGACCTGTTCAACTGGGGCCTGACCCACTTCCGTGCCGGTGAGTATGCGCAGTCGGATTCCGTGTTCGCCAAGTATGCGGAGAAGTACCCCGAGCAGGCCTTCGGTCACTACTGGAGGGCGCGCAGCAACGGGGTGATGGATAAGGACATGGCGCAGGGGCTGGCCGTGCCGCACTACCAGAAAGTGATTGAGATCGCCAACACGGATACCGCCGATGCCAACAACCGCAAGTGGCTGGTGGAGGCCTATGCTTACCTGGCGGCTTACGAGACCAATACCCAGAAGGATTACGCGGAAGCGATCGGCTACTTCGAGAAGCTGCTCACCATCGACCCGGAGAATGCCGATGCGAAGAAATACATCAAGGTGCTGGAGAAGAACCTTGGAAAAGAAAGCAGTGCTACAACTGAGGGTTAATAAGTGTTCTATTTGTTTTTGTAGGTTAAAAAAGAAGTCGGCGCGTTTATACGCGCCGTTCTTTATTGAGGGAGGGACCAGGGACTGGGGATTAGGGATTAGGAAGAGAACACGAATTAATACGATCCCGATAGCAATCGGGAACACGAAGAAGGAGGGAACACGGATTCTTATGATCCTTATGATCATCACAGATCTTAACAATCATAATGATCCGCGTTCTTTCTCTACTTAAACCGTGTGCTCTGTGTCCTCTGTGCGAAACTCCTCCTAGTCCCTAATTCCTAATCCTTCTTCCTCACGCCGCTTTTCCCTGCCCCCGCTGCTCCTGGCGCCACTCCCAGGGCGCTACAGGGTTCTTATCCTGCCAGAGGCCCTTTTTAGCCCGGCGGGCTTCTTCCTGCAGTTGGGCCCATTGGGGGTTGTCATCGTACCGGGTGTAGTGCCACACCAGCCCGCTGCGCAGCATTTCCTCGTTCACCGACAGGCCGTCCACGAAGGCAATGCCGACGATGCGGCCATAGCGATCCACGTCCTTTTCTTCCACGCTCACCTGTTTTTGAAAGATCAGCTCGCGCAGGCGCTGGCGGGACACAGAGCCAAAGGGCTGGTGGCGTTCGGGGGCATCCACGCCGTGCAGGCGGATCTTTTTAGTCGTGTTGTCGGGCAGCAGGAGGGTAAAGGTGTCGCCATCGGCTATGTTCACTACTTTCCCGCTAAGACTTTGGGCTTCCTGGCGGGCGGGCGGGGTGCAGCGGGCCAAAAACAATAACAAGAGGAGTGCGGTTAGCCATTTCATGTGAGCGGGTGATTTAGGCAGCAAGGTACAGCCGCCGGGGCAGGTAAAAAAGGAGGCTCAGGTAGAAACCTGAGCCGTAAACCCTAACCCCAATGAGAGGGTTACGAGAGAAAGGTGCTCAACCCCTCGGTTCGAAAAGGGTTGGGAAGTTTGTTTGTTTTTGTATAGTTATTGGACGTTCAAATATATCCTCAAAATCTATAACAAAAATTACTTATCAGTTGAATGAGTAAGTATTCCCGTTAAAATCCCCTCCCGGCCGGATGATGAAGCCCCCGGAATTGGCCGGGGCGCGGTGCCGGCAGAGGCTAAGCACGGCCATGAACAGAGCCTAAAGGATCGTAGACCGGGGCGGGCAAGTGCTCCCTTGGCCCCTTTTCCTTGCGGGCCTGGGGGGCTGCCATTCCCCACCTGAACCGGCCTTCAGCCGCTCCTTATAGCAGCGGTTCAGGAACGGTTCAGCAACGGTTCAGGTACGGTTGAACAGCGGTATAGAGAGCTAGGAAGAAAGCCGGACGACAGTGCCCGGCGTTAAGAGGGGAGGCCGTTGGCTATGGTCCCGGAAAAGGTGTTTTATCGCCAACGCCTTTCGCTTGCGCGCCCTGGAGCGAGGGCGCCAACGGGTATCTTCCGGTGGCAGGCAGGCGACCCTGTTGCGTAGCGGGTCCCTTCCCTGTTTGCGCATAGGCGTTGATGCGGATCAAGCTTATAGCCTACCTGACGAAAATCATTTTCTGCCAGTACCATAAAACTACCTTTGCGTCCTTAACTAATGCTGCGTCGTCTTACCATATTGGTGTTACTGGTTGCCTTTGCGGCCCAGACCTTCCAGCAGGCGGCTATTGTGCTGGACTACTACGTTCGCACGGCTGCCTACGAGAAGGCCTGCGTGAACAAGGCCCGCCCGCAGTTGCGCTGTAAGGGCAAGTGCCAGATGGCCAAAAAGATGGCAGAAGAGGAGCAGAAGAGCCAGCAGGCGCCTCAAATGAAGCTGGAGAAGCCTGGCGAGACTTTGTCCTCGGAAAGCTTTTTTACCCTGGCCCCCCTGCCGGTACCGGCTTCCCTGCCGCTTCACTACCCGGTACTGAATGCCGGCGCTCCCGTAGCGCAGACCCACGCGATCTTCCATCCACCCGCGCTGGTTTAGTCAATTCATCCCTTGCCTTCCGCACTTCATGATTCTTACCCTTTTGCCGGGGTTAAGAACCATAGTACTTGCACCCTCGTAAATCAATTTAAACGACTAATCCATGTCGCACCTCTATAAACTTATTGTGCTTGCCGGGGCACTGCTGGTTACTATGGCTGCCAGCGCCCAGGCTCCTGCTAAGCGAACGATCATCGATGCCCTGACGGGCGAACCCATTGCCGGCGCCTCTATTAGCTGCGCCGATAAAGCCTGCCGCTGCGGCTGTGCCAGCAACGCTGCCGGCGAGTTTGAAACAGCCTGCTCGGGCTGCACGTCCCACACTATCAGTTATATGGGATACCAGAGCTACCTGCTCCACGCCAGCGACCATGCGGCCTTTATCCGCCTGGCCCCGGTGGAGGGCCTGATGCAGGAAGTGGTGGTGTCGGCCAACCGCGAAGGCGTAAAGCGTTCGGAGGCGCCCATTGCCATTGCCTCCATCAGCCACCGCACCCTGCAGGATGCCAAGCCGGCCTCCATCGACCTGGTGCTCAACAAGGTGAGCGGGGTGAATATGGTAAGCCTCGGCAACGAGCAACACCAGATGAGCATCCGCCAGCCCATGACCACCCGGAGCCTGTTCCTTTACCTGGAAGACGGGGTGCCGGTGCGTACCACGGGGCTGTTCAACCACAATGCCCTGCTGGAGCTCAATATGGCGGCGGTGAAAAGCCTGGAAGTGATCAAGGGACCCTCCTCATCGCTTTACGGCAGCGAGGCCATCGGCGGGGTAGTGAACTTTATTACCCTGTCGCCTACGGCCGTGCCCCTGCTGAAGCTCTCGGCCCAGGGCAGCAACCAGGGCTACCGGAGGGCCGACGTGCAAAGTTCCTTTAGCCGCGGCCGGTGGGGCTTTGTACTCAGCGGCTACCATGCCCGGCGCCGGGATGGCTACCTGCCCTACAGCGACTTTCACAAAAGCACCCTGACTGCGCGTGCAGACTATCGCTTCTCGCCCTCGGCTTCTCTTAGTAACTCCGTTACCTGGCTTGATTACGACAGCGACATGTCGGGCAGCATTGACAGTGCCATGTTTGCGGCCCGCTCTTTCAAGAACCTGCACAGCTTTACCTACCGTAAGGTGAGGGCCCTGCGCTACCGCTCCTCTTTCAGCAAGCAGTGGAGCGAGGGCAGTAAAACCACTGCCACCCTCCTGTACCGCGACAACGCCATCGGGCAAAACCCTGCCTACCGCGTGAAGGACGACTACCGCAAAGTGAGTGGCCGGTGGACCGGGAAGAAAGACCTGGCACATGGGGAGATCAACGACAACACCTTCCGCTCTTATTCCTTTACGGGCCAGCACCGACAGGCCCTGAACTGGAAGCGGGCAGTGGCCATCGGCGGGGTGAGCGTGGATGGGAGTCCTTCCGGGTACGATGCCCGGTACATCCGAATAGCCAAAGACACGGTGGCCAATAAGTATGTAAGCTACCAGGCCACCGACAGCATACTGACCGACTATGCCACCAACCTGAATAACTATGCGGCTTTTGGTCACTTTGAGTTCTCGCCGCTGGAGAAGCTGCGGGTGGTGGCCTCGCTGCGCTATGACCTTTTCCGTTACCGCTTTGATAATGCGCTGACCCCTTCGGCCTTTAGCGGCTCGGCCGATACGGTGAACCACTTCTACCGTCTTTCGCCCAAAGTAGGGGCCACGTATAACTTTTCTGCACGCACCGGCCTTTACGCCAATTACAGCGAGGGCTTTGTGCCGCCACAGGTGACCGAACTGTACACCGGCGTGAAAGTGCCCTCGCTGGAACCCTCGGTATTTTACAACTGGGAGGTGGGCGGCTGGGCCGAAGTGATCAGGGGCAAGCTGTCGGCCGATGTGAGCCTCTACCAGCTGGAAGGCACCAACGAGGTGGTATCGGTGCGGCTGGACGACGGCACTACGGCCAACCGCAATGCCGGGCGTACCGCCCATAAGGGCATAGAGCTGGGCGTGAACGCTACCCCGGCGGCCGACCTGACGCTGCGCCTGAGCGGGGCGTGGAGCGAGCACCGCTTTACGGACTACGTGGAAAAGGGCACGTCCTACAACGGCAACGCCATGAACGGCGCTCCCCGGTGGCTCTGCAACGCCGAAGCCTGGTACAAGCCTTCTTTCCTGGAGGGCCTTCGGCTCGGCGTGGAGCTGCAGCACGTAGGAGCTTACTGGGCCGATCCGCAGAACACGGCCCGCTACGGCGGCCACGATGTGCTGAACCTGCGCCTGGGCTACGCCTTCCGGGGCGTGGATGTGTGGGTGCATGCCTTAAATGCGGCCAATGCCTACTATGCCACTATCGTGAGCAAGAGTGCTTACGGCTATAGCTACACGCTTGCCGAGCCCCGCAACATTACCCTGGGTCTTTCGTATGATTTTGCCAACCTCTTTAAAAAGAATTGATATCATGAACCGCTATACTTCTTTATTTCTTATAAGCCTGGTGTTGCTGCTGGCCGGCTGTATGCACCGGGATGCCGCTTTTCGGGTAACGCTCTCGCCGGCGCTCCGGGTGGATACCCTGCCGGGGTCGTCGCCCTATCTTACAAAGGACAGCAATGGCGACGTGGTGCTCAGCTGGATCCGCAGCACCGGCGACTCTTCTTACGTGCTTTGCTATGCGCGCTCTGCCGATGAGGGTAAAAGCTTTGGAGCGACGGTTGTGGTGGCACCCAGCACGAACATAAAGCCCCACTCCGAAAACCTGCCCAAGGTGATCTTCAAACCCTCGGGCGAGGTGATCGCCCTGTGGGGCACGGCCAGCGGCGACCCCCGGAATAAGTATGCCGGCAATGTCTCTTATGCCCAGTCCTTTGATGCGGGGCGCACCTGGAGCGCAGCCCGGCCACTGGTCAGCGACACGGCAGGCTATGACCAGCGCTATTTTGACGTGGCCCTGCTGCCCGGGGGGGAAGCTGCCATCATCTGGCTCGACAACCGCAAGACTACGGAGAAGGAAGGTTCATCGCTTTATTTCGCCGTTACCCGCGGTCGCGATGGCTTTACCGGGGAACGGCGGGTGGCACAGCAATGCTGCCCCTGCTGCCGCACGGACCTTTTTGTGGACAGCAAGGGAGGTATCCATACACTCTACAGGGGTATCCTGCAGGATAGCATCCGGGATATGGTGTACAGCAGGTCCACCGATGGCGGGCGCAGCTTTACCGTCCCGCAGCGGGTGAGCCCCGACAACTGGGTGATCGAGGGCTGCCCCCATACCGGCCCTTCTATGACGGAGAACGCGCAGGGCCTGCACTTCGCCTGGTACACCGGCGGCGGGAAGAAAGGGACCTTCTACACCCGCTCGGCGGATAATGGGCGCAGCTTTGTTCCGTCCGATCCGGTCAGCCCGCAGGGTAAGCACCCGCAGGTGGCCGGCCTCGAAAGCGGCGGGCTGGTGATCGTGTGGGACGAGCCGGTGGCCCGGGGAGGGCAATTCACCAGCCGTATTGGCCTGCAGCAGCGCACGCCCGAGGGGGGCAGCGTGGGTAAAGCCATCATAACGAGCGAGGGCGTGAGTGCCAGCTACCCGGTGGTGGCTGCCGTAAGGGCTGACGAAGTCCTGGTGGCGTTCTGCCGCGAGCAGGAGGAGAAGACCTACGTGGCCTGCCAGCTTGTGCAGCTTCAATAGGCAGGGTGTAGGGGTCTAAATAAAAAGCCGTGCCTGGAAAGGCGCGGCGGGATGACTGTAAATCTTACGCTTAACGATTCGTTGCAGAGCGGGTGCCCTGGAGCGTAAGGATCGTGGACAGCACAACGCCGTTGTTGTGCTGCATAATGGTTTTGTCCAGCACCCTCCTGCCCTGCATGAGGGTCTGGTTGATATAGCCGCCCTCCAGCGACAGGTGTTTCGAGAGCCGGGCGCCCAGGAAGAGCTGGACACGGTTCTGGTCGAAGACGTTGGTGCCAACGTTCTTGCCCGCACCGATAAAGAGCTCGTCGGCCGCCCCTGCATACAGGGTGGTGTTGCCTGTGGTCACCAGGGGGTGCTGCAGGCGCAGCTGGTAGCGGAACCGGTTCAGGTAGGTCCAGTGGTCGATCTTTCGCTCTGCCGCCGGGGCACGTTGCCCCAGCCAGCGCTGCTCCACGCGGAAGCGGTGCGCTACGGCCAACTTGTTCAGCAACTGCTTCAGCACCACCTGTTCATAGACCCGGTGCTCGGGAAAAGTGCCGTTGGCGGCGATAGGGTAGTCGCCATAGGGGAAGGTCTCAATATGGCCATAGCCAGCAGCAAACGACACCCCATCATTGGGCCGGTACTGCACTGCACCCCGGTAAAGATTCTGCTGGGGATGGCGGATGCCGTCCGTGCGGCGCCACTGTCCTTCCAGCAGCACGTCCCATTTGGAAGCCACATTCACCGTGGTGAACAGCTGTCCCCAGGCAATGGAGTTGTTGTCGATAAGACGGTCGTTCTGTGCGGATGCCTGCAGGGCGGTCAACAACACGCCTGCCAGTAAAGTTCTCTTCATAAAGGGGGTAGGGAAGCTGCCTCCGCAGAGGCAGCTTTGGGTTATACGGTTTCTTCTGCTAATTCACTTTGCTGGGCCATCACCCTGGTGTCGTCGTAAAACTCCACCACGCCGGTGCTGACGTTGTACATGGCACCGATGATGCCGATCTGTCCTTCTTCCACCATGTCGCGCAGGATGGTGCTGCGGTGTAGAACTTCGTGTACGTTGCGGCGCACGTTGATCTCCGCCACGTTCTCCACGAACTGCGGGTTGGAAGAGGTGC
>DASWYM010000376.1:0-10484 GCA_036404975.1 Chitinophagaceae bacterium | reverse complement strand
TACCGATAAGCCCATCTGTACAGCCTCGCGCCAGTACCAGCACCTGAAGATCCGTGAGCTGGAAGCACAGAACCTGCCAGCTGAGCAGCACGCCCTGGCCCTGGAAGCCCTGACCGTGAAGGACTGCCTCTGCGAAGGATTGAGCGCCTCGCCCATCCTGGTAAGCGGTGAAGAGCCCGCCCACAAGCTGACCGCGGTGACCATCTGCCCGGGACCTAACCTGGCCTATTTCTCCGGGGTATTCTCGCTAAAGCAGATGGTAGATCATATCTACGGCCGCACCAACCTGCTGAACAGCTTGCCGCGACCCACCATGTTTGTCAACGAGCTGGACCTGTACCTGCAGTACTACGCCAAGGAATTGGCAAAGCATGCAGTCGACCCGGCGCCCACGCCCCGCGCGGCCCGTACGCTGAAGGCCTTTGGCACCAACCTGCAAAGCGGCATTAATTACTACCGCGAGCTGGTTCCCCAGTTCCGGCAGGAAACGGAAGCTTACCGCGAGCAGGTCCTTGCCGACCTGGAGGCCCGGGAGCGCCAGCTGGAGGGGTTGATGGCGGTGCCGGCGTAGGGAGAGTTTAAAAAGTTTAAAGTTGAGGCCTGGAAGGAGATCCCTTCTTCCAGGCCTTTTTCATTGACTCAATAACCCAATGACTCCTGGTACTCTGCGAGCAGCAAAAAGCTCGTAGCTCGTAGCTAACTGCTCGCAGCTTCCTCTTTCCTGACCGCCATCACAACGGGTGCTGACCCCTATTCTAGGTTTCGGCATAGTGGTGTCCTACCTTAAAGGACTAAAACCGGGTTATGGAACTGAGAACAAGCCGCAACTCCTGGAGCGCCCTGTATAAAGGGGGCAGCCTGGCTGCCGCTGCCGTGGTGGCTTTTATCCCCCTGCAAACGGCGATCTTCGCGGTGTGGCCGCCGCCCACCACCGTGCAGGGCTGGTTCAACCTCTTTGGCCAGTCGGCCCTGGTGGGACTGCTGGATATGGACCTCCTGCTGCTGGTCGACTACCTGCTGATGTGCGTGGTAGTGCTGGCGCTCTATATCCTGCTGCGCCGCCTGGCTCCCGTGCTGATGACTGTGGCCCTGGCCGGGCAGTTCCTGGGTGCAGCAGCCTACTTCTCCTCCGTCACCGCTTTCGAAATGCTGGCCCTTAGCCGGCAGTACGCCGCGGCTACGGACGCAGCGGATCAAAGCAGCCTCGTGGCGGCCGGGCAGGTGTTGCTGGCTACCTGGCAGGGCACGGCCTTTAACCTGAGCTATGTGCTGGGAGGCCTGGTCATCCTGGCCATCACCGGGGCGTTGCAGCACAGCCGCCTGTTTGGCAGGACCATTGTCTACACCGGCTGGGTGATGGGGCTGATGATGCTCGTGCCACCGACCGTAGGCCCGGTGGGTCTTTACCTATCGCTGGGCTCCCTGCTTCCCACCATCCTTTGGCTGGTGCTGGTATCGAGGTGCCTGTTCGTGGTGAGCCGTGAAGAGGCCACAGGTGCCCTGCCCAAAGAACCCCTGTGGCAAAAGGCAAAGCCCTTTGAAGACATTTCGCCCTTCTAGGGCATCTTAATGACTTAATGACCATTGACTCTATGACTTATTGACTGATGCTCCTTCGGATGAGCTTCCCTATTTTTGGTGCATGACTCTACACCGTCCCGATGATACCGTAAAGCTGAGCCCTGCTGTCCTGGAAGATGCTTCAGTAAAGACCAACCACCACCTGCTTTCCCGTATCCTGCGCGAAGAAATGATCGGCACCATCCGCGAGCAGGATATGAACAAGTCGACACCCCAGGCCTTTTACTACTGGGTGTCGTTCCACTATGCCACCTTCCTGCTCAGCGAGTTCCACATCATGAAGGTGCCCAGCCCGGCACAAAACAATTAACCCCCGGGGTCGCCGGGGGCCTTTATATAGCAAGCATTATTAACCGTCCGCAGAAGGGCCCAGGGGCCCCTGCTTTATTTATACTTAAGACGCCTTCTCACATCTGACGTCTCACGTTTCACGTCCTAGATCGCCAGCACTTTAGCGA
The DNA here is from genome assembly GCA_036404975.1 of Chitinophagaceae bacterium. Classification (GTDB taxonomy): domain Bacteria; phylum Bacteroidota; class Bacteroidia; order Chitinophagales; family Chitinophagaceae; genus Flavisolibacter. The sequence goes on along the minus strand of DASWYM010000376.1, from coordinate 8,445 downwards.
TCTTCATCCACTCCTGGCTCACCTTTCCCTTCTTCTTACCGATGGTGTCCAGGGGCACGTAGTTCATGCGGTTGTTCTGGATGCCCACGAACACGTTGTTGCGGCCCTCGATGAGGCACTCCACGGCATGGAAGCCCATGCGGCTGGCCAGCAGGCGGTCCTGGCACGAAGGCGACCCCCCGCGCTGGATGTGGCCCAGGATGGTCACTTTGGTGTCGAGGTGCGGCAGGCGCTTCTTTACGACCCTGGCCACCTCTTCGGCACCACCAAAGCCGTCGCCCTCTGCCACCACAATGATATTCACCAGCTTTTTGCGGCGCTCTTTCTCGGCCAGGAAGTCCACCACCTTATCGATGTCGGTCTTACGCTCGGGAATGAGGATGGTTTCGGCACCGGTGGCGATCCCGCTGTGCAGGGCAATATAGCCTGCATCGCGGCCCATCACCTCCACCACGAACAAGCGGTCGTGGGCATCGGCGGTGTCACGGATCTTATCGATAGCCTCCACAGCGGTGTTCACTGCCGTATCGAAGCCTATGGTAAAGTCGGTGCCTTCAATGTCTTTGTCGATGGTGCCGGCCAATCCCACCACGGGGATGCCCCATTCGGAGCTCAGCGCCAGGGCGCCTTTGAACGAGCCGTCGCCGCCGATCACCACCAAGCCTTCGATGCCGCGCTTCTGCAGCACCTCGTGGGCCCTGGCCCTGCCTTCGGGCTTATGGAATTCCAGGCAACGGGCTGACTTCAGTATCGTACCACCCCGCTGGATGATATTGGCTACCGAGCGGGAGTCCATAGGAAAGATATCATCTTCGATCAGGCCCTGGTAGCCACGGCGGATGCCGAATACTTCCAGGCCATTATATATACCGGTGCGCACCACGGCCCTGACGGCTGCATTCATGCCCGGCGAGTCACCACCCGAAGTCAACACACCAATACGACTTATCTTATTTTTCATACTATAGGATCTGTTAAGGGTGCAAAGGAAACATCATTTTGAACGACAAACAGTGACTTAGGTCAATAAGTTTACTAACATTAGCCGGGGCGGCACCCCACTTTAATAGTTTAACAACATAACCAGCATCACCCCGCACCCTCTTTCGGCGTATTTTTGCGCCCGCAATACAGGAACATGGTAGATACGGTTATATTCGATATGGACGGGCTGCTGATCAATTCTGAACCCCTGTGGGGCGAGGCGATGGAAGAAGTCTTTGCCGGCCTGGGCGTCACCATGACCCCCGAGCTGGCGCAGCGCACTACGGGGCTGCGCACCAACGAGGTGGTCGACTACTGGCAACGCTACTTTGGCTGGGAAGGTCCCGGCAATGAGCAGGTGACCGATGATATCCTGGACTCCGTAATCGGCAAGATCCTGGCCTCGGCCACCCTGCAGCCCGGCGCTGAGGCCGTGCTGGAAGGCTTTAAGCGCCGCGGCACCCGGCTGGGACTGGCGTCCTCCTCCCCGGTGAGGGTGATAGAGGCGGCCCTCGACCGCTTTCAGCTTACCCCCTATTTTGCCGCCGTGCACTCGGCCGAGCACGAGGAGTGGGGCAAGCCTCACCCGGCGGTCTACATCTCCTGTGCCTTAAAGCTGGAAGCCCAGCCTTTTCACTGCCTGGCCTTCGAAGACTCCATCAACGGCATGGTGGCCGCCAAAGCCGCCCGCATGAAAGCCGTGGTGGTGCCCGAAGCCCACAACCGCACCAACCCCCGCTACGCCCTGGCCGACCTGCAACTGGCCAGCCTGGAAGAGTTCGGCGAAGAGCACTGGACTGAACTTTCCTCCTGGTAAGCACGAATTACACGAAGGACACGAATTAGGGAATGAAGACCAAAGAGGTCATTTCTTCACCTTGGCCTTGTACCTTGTCTCTTGAAATCTTAATCCTTCTTATCCAAATCTTTATAGCTTTCCCTACGCACTTCTTCAAGGCTCTTGCTGCTGTGCATCAAAATAAACTCCTCGTGGTGGGGATAAATGCTGCAGGCCATCTCCAGGCCATAGACCTTGTAGAGGTGAAACGCGCTAAGGCGTTCAAAGACCAGTAAAGCGTTATTGTTGAAGAGCGGGTCCACTGCAGCCGTTTTGAAATTCCAATATATTTCGCCCGAGGGAGAAAAAACATGAGTAAAGTCATTGGAATTCAGTGATTCCTGTCTCATTTTGGCACTCCAATAAAGCCACCGTCATGTCCACCGATACGCTCCCGCCCCTGGTCCTTCAATCCACCCTGATCCGCAAGGCGCTGTACGCCATCCGGGCCGTCAATCACCCCCTGCGCATGCAGATGCTGCAACACATGCACGAGGCTGGCGGCCTCACCGTGTCGGAGCTCTACCAACGCCTCGACCTGCAGCAGTCCGTAGCCTCGCAGCACCTCGCCATCCTGCGCAAGGAAGGCTTCGCGCTTACCCGGCGCGACGGCAAGCACATCTATTACTCGGTGAACTACGAGCGCCTCATGGAAGCGGAAAGCCTCTGCCGCCAGCTGACCCACAAAAAGTCCACGGCCGCCGAAACGCTGAAAGAATTCAACCTGGTATAACGATGAGGCGAAGGGCTCCCATCACCTTTCCCCTGGACCAGGGAGCGGCCCATTGTGCATAGCGCTGAAAGATGAAGAAACTTCCGGGAACTAAAGAACCCCTCCGGGGAGGGGCTCAGCGTTTTCATATTTTCTATTCAGTAGTCTAACGCGTGCTTCAAAGGATACAGGAGCATAAGGTGTCTCAAAGGATAGTGCGTTCTCTGGGTATTGGATTTTAAACGGGCTGCTATTCGATTCTAAAACTTTAATGGAACAGCACAAAAGTATCCACCGTGTGATAGGTACACTATGACTTTCCTCCCTGTTCTTCCTGATTATTCTCAACCGAAGCCGGCAGTGGAAGTAGCGCCTTTACCTGCCGCCGGGGTATTTTTGCTGCCGTTAACGGGCAGGCAATTGGCAACCAATCGGCCTTTTACCTGTTAATTACCCAGTAGATATGGAAGAACAACCGCTCGAACACGTGCTGCAGCTCGCCCTCAAAAAGCAAAAGATCTACCGGGCCAGCCGGGCTCGCTTTCTTACCCGCTCGGCCCTGGCCAGCATGTTTATCGGCTTTGGGGTGATCGTAGCCTTTAAGACAGGCTCCTTTTTCTACTCGATCCACTCGCCCCTTACCTACCCCATGGCGGCCATCACCTTCGGAGCGGCCATTATCCTGATCGCCTATGGCGGCGGCGACCTGTTTACGGGCAACACCTTCTACTTTACCTACTCGGCCCTGCGCAAGCACTTACAATGGGGCGAGGTGGGCCGCATCTGGCTCACCTCCTACCTGGGCAATATACTCGGCGCCGTGGCCTTTGCCCTCCTCATAGCGGGTACCGGGCTGTTCAAGAGTAACGAGGTGAACGGCTTCCTGCTCAGCGTGGTGTCGTACAAGATGAACGCCCCCACCCTGGAGCTCTTCTTCCGCGGCATCCTGTGTAACTGGCTGGTGTGCCTGGCCTTTTTCATCCCCATGGCCCTGAAAGGCGATGGTCCCAAGCTCTTTACCATGATCCTGTTCGTGTTCTGCTTTTTTATCTCGGGCTACGAGCACTCGATTGCCAATATGTGCACCTTTGCCATCGCCCTGGTGCTCGACCACCCGGGCACAATTTCTGTGAACGGTGTACTCCACAACATGGTACCCGTTACCTTAGGGAACCTGATCGGCGGCGGCGTGCTGATGGGAGCACTGTATTCGTATTTGAACAAAAGGCCGGTGGACGAGGGAGAAGGCGGGTGAGGGAAAGGAATTAGGTCCCGATAGCTATCGGGATAGGGATTGGGAATTAGGAAGAGAAGGGGATTAATAGTGGAAGTACGATTGTTTGGAATTAATAAGTAAAAAAGGAATTACGATATGGCGATACCTGCTTCGAAAAAGACAAGAATTGTAGTGATCGGTACGGGGGCTGTGGGTTCCACCACCGCGTATACCCTGCTGCTGCGTGAGCGCATGGACGAACTGGTGCTCATTGATGCCAACCAGGAAAAGGCCGAAGGCGATGCCCTCGATATGAACCATGGCCTGCCTTTCCTGGGACAGGTGAAAGTGTGGGCCGGCACCTACGAGGACTGCCGCGAGGCCGACATCATCATCATCACGGCGGGAGCCGCCCAGCGCCCTGGCGAGTCGCGCATCGACCTGCTGAAACGCAATGTGGCCATCTTTGAAAGCATTACCACCCAGGTGCTGCAGCACAATAAGGACGGCATCCTGCTGATCGCCTCCAACCCGGTGGACATCATGAGCTACTTTACCTGGAAGAAGTCGGGCTGGCCCGTAGAGCGCGTGATCGGCTCGGGCACCCTGCTCGACAGCGCCCGCTTCCGCTACCTTATCGGCGACAAGCTGAACATCGATCCCCGCAGCGTGCACGCCCACATCGTAGGCGAGCACGGCGACTCGGAAGTGCCCCTGTGGAGCCTGGCCAACATCGCCGGCACAGAGCTGCACCTCGACGACGAGGACAAGCAGGAGATCTTTACCAACACGCGCGACGCCGCCTACCAGATCATCGAAGCCAAGGGGGCTACCTACTATGCCATCGCCCTGGCCCTCGACCGCATCTGCACGGCCATCCTGCGCAACGAAGCTTCGGTGCTCAACGTGAGCACCCTGCTCAACGACTACCACGGTGTGAACGACGTGTACATGGGCGTGCCCTGCATCGTCGACCGCACGGGGGTACGCGAAGTGCTGCCCCTGCACATCAACTACAACGAAAAGCAGCTCCTGCACAAGTCGGCCGACAAGCTGAAGGGACTGATCGAGTCGATAGCGCTTTGAGGATGAGTGATGAGTGGTGAGTGATGAGTGGGAATGTCTAAATCATAAGGAGTCTAATTGGTTGTTAAAGGAGCTTCGGCTCCTTTTTCTTTTGGTCTATGGGGTTGTTTTTTAACCTTCCGATGCAGGGATAACCCGGGGATAACCCGTGGATGACGGGTATCTGACCGGTATGAAACCAGTATCTATTTAGATACCGGTTATATACTGGTTATATACTGGTCAGATACTGGTCGGATACTGGTCGGATACTGGTTATCTCTGGATGAGCTATCCCAGAATATGGAGTTGAGGTAAATAGGGCTTTAGCAGACAAAAGGATCTCTTACCATTCATCCATTTTTAACCAAAATCTAATGCATTTGACTTTGGGAACCATAGCAATTACATAGCTTTGCTGTTCCTCATGTGCATTTTAAATATATGCACACGGCTTCTGTTTCTACAGGAGCCTTTTTTATTGTCCAGCCGCTGCCCCATTTCCGCAAAGGCTGCTGAACTCCAGGTGTTTAACAGAACGGGTATCGCAGTTTGGACTGTTTCTTGAACTATACTCCCCTTGCATGGCAAAAGTATTTACCATAACCGGAGGCCTTGAAAACATGGGTGCGCTGAAAACCGGCGGCCAGGGCTCGGTGTACAAAGCCCGCCGCAGCGACGGCGTACTGAGCGCTGTGAAGCTGATGCCCACCCCTATCCTTTCTGAAAACGAGGACGACAAGCACTACGCGGACTTTAAGAACGAGGTAGAGAAGCTCAAGAAAGTAAACGAGGAGCATAATCCTTACATTGTCAAGATCTTAAGTGCCGGTGTTACCGACACGGGCGCCTTTCCCTATATCGAGATGGAGTTCATCGAGGGTCCCGACCTGGGCGAGCTGCTGCAGCCGCCCCACCCGCCCATCTTTACGCTGAAGGAAGTGCAAAGGGTGGCCGAGCACCTCTCGAACGCCCTGGGGCACTGCCACAGCCTGGGCGTGAAGCACGGCGACATCAAGAGCAACAACGTGAAGCTGGATACGCGCGCAGGCAACTATGTGCTGCTCGACTTTGGCCTGGCGGTGATGAGCGATGAGCAGCGCCGCACCTCGTTGCGCCATGCGGGCGCCATCGAGTTCATGGCTCCCGAGCAGAACGAGGGGCAGATGCTGTTCCAGACCGACGTGTACAGCTTTGGCGTAGTGCTGTTCGAGCTGCTGGCCGGCCAGGTGCCCTTCCCCCTGAACAGCGGGGGCGAGACGGCCCGCAACGCGGTGATGGTGGCCCACATGGAAGAGCCTATCCCGGACCTGATTGCCCTGCGCCGCCAGCACCTGCCCGCCGACTGGAGCGAAGAGCAAAAGCTGCAGGAGATGCTGGTGCCACGCTGGCTGCTGCAAACCGTGGAGCGCTGCCTGCAGAAGCGGCCCGGGGACCGCTTTCTTTCGGCTATAGAGCTGCACGACCATATAGCACAACACCTGGCGGCCACCGCCGTGGCGCCGGCAGTGGATAGCGATGAGCACCTCCACCTGCTGCACCGGCAGAATGAAGAGCTGGCCCGGCGCAACGAAGAGCTTCGGCAGCAATTAAGCAGGACGAGGGAAGAGCCCATTGCGGCTACACCTATTGCCGTGGCCGTACCACCGTCAGAAGAACCGCTGGTGGAAAGAACTACTATGTATACAGAGCCGCCGCGCCGCCATTCGGGTATGTCGGCCGGGGCACTGGCCCTGCTGGCCCTGCTGGTGGTGGGAGGCGGCATGGCCGGCTACACGCTGCTGAAGGACGACCGGCAGGAAAGTTACATAGCGTCCGGTGGTGTATCCTCCACCGACACGACCAACGACAGCAGAAGCGATGACCCGGATTATTATTCTTCCACCACTCCGGAAGAGGAGCCCCTGGCGGATGTAACGGTGCCGGACACCTTTACCTACCAGGAACCGGAGCCGGTAGTGGACACGGCCACGCTAACGCCTGCACCCCTTCCGGAAGAGCCGGTTACCGCCCCCGGGGACGAGACCGATCCCCCAAAGCAGGAGCAGACAAAGAAAGAAGAGCCGAAGGAGGAAGAACCGGCCAGCAGCGGCATCGGCAGCTATAAAGTAGTGAACAAGGCCTACTTCCACAACGAGCCCGATGAGAGCACGCGCCGCGAGGCCTTTATCATCCACTGGAACAACGCGGTGCTAAAGCCCACCAGGGAGGAGAACGGCTTTGTGTACGTGGTGTTTACCAACCACCTGGGGCAGACCTCGAAGGGATGGCTGAAGAAGAGTGATTTGGAGGAAGTGAAGGAGTAGGAATTAGGTCCCGATAGCTATCGGGATAGGGATTAGGAATTAGGGGGAGATCGCGCTATGCGATCTTTTTTTATGGGTACCACGAAGGCACCAGGGTACGGAGGAATGTGCAGATGTGCAAATGTGCGAATAGGCAGATGAGAGAACCCTGCTGCTGTAAGAGTATTGGTGGCGGGTAAGTTTCTATCCTTGTCATGCCGAGGCCGAGGCATCTGTGCTCATTGCTGTCAGGCTGCCGGCGACCAGTAACCCCTCTCACTTTGTCATACTGCTAAGCCAGCCTGACCGGACGGGCAGGAATCTGTATTGGATGCAGTCAGGCTCATACAATACAGTATGAATTACATCATTAGTGAAAATTACTACAGCCCGCACTTGCAGGCGCAAAAGATGCCGGAGCCTTCCCTATTATTGGAGCTGTCGGTCTTTTCAGGCAGTTTCTGAGACAGCCGCAGGAAGGGACGGCAGTATTCAATTAGGCCTCCTCTTGGGGCCTTGCTAGCTTAGCTCCTGTTAACGGCTTCTGCGTTAGCACTACGTAAACACCCAAAAACCATTCACATGAGAAAAGTGATCCTTTTAGGGACGCTGCTCATCCTGGCAGCTTCCTCCCCCGGCCAGCAAACGACCCCTACCCCCACCTCTCCGCAAGAAGAGTACCTGCGGAAGAGCAGGAGCCAGAAAACAGGAGCCTGGCTGCTCATCGGGCTGGGCACCGTGGTATTTGTAAGCTCGGCAGCAAACAACATCAACTCCATGTTTGATGCCGAAGCCCAGACCCACGATGCCTTTTATATAGCCAGCGCCGCCAGCGTGGCCGGTGCGGTATACCTGTTTGTGGCCGCTGCCCGTAATAGGCGAAAGGCAGAGGCAACCTCCATTACCCCTTCTGTGCAAATGGATAGCGCTCCTGTGCCGGTCCCCGGTGGCATGAGCGCCCGGAGCTACCCGGCCCTGGGTATTACCGTAAAACTTTAACCCGTGGAAAATTGCCGGACTAACTGCTTCACTTTAAACTACCGATTATGAAAAAGATCCTGCTTTTCCTGGCCGTGCTTGCCCTCGCTGTTTCTTCTTATGGGCAGCTGGTGGAAGATACCACCCAAGCATACGACGATTGGCGGAAGAGGGTCCGGACGCAGAAGACCCTGGCCACTTTAACGGCTGCGGCAGGCGGGGCTATGATGCTGGTGGGCGGCGTCATGTACCTCACCCAATTCGAAAGCGAGTGGTATAATGGCTGGGACGAGCAAACGGCCAAAACGGGAAGCGTATTGTTCCTGTCGGGGTTGGGAATGGCAGTGGCCAGCGCGGCTTTCCTGCA
>DASWYM010000375.1:0-10811 GCA_036404975.1 Chitinophagaceae bacterium | reverse complement strand
CTACGTCGTTTGTATGGCGAAGTTCTGACCCTGAGAGCCCAGTTTTACTTTGAGCTGATCCGCAACTGGGGTGATGTGCCGGCCCCGATGGTTCCTGCATATCAGCAGACAAATTTATTTATTGGTCAGACAGACAGGGATTCTACTTATGACCGGATTTTGAATGACCTCGCTACTGCCAAAACTTTACTCCCATGGCGTACGGAAGTGCCGCGCAACGAGCGTATTACCAAAGGGGCGGCGATGGCCCTGCGTGCAAGGATTGCTCTGTTTCGCGGTGGTTATTCCCTGCGCCAGAATGGCCAGATGGAAAGAAGGGCTGATTACTTGAAGTACTATACCATCACCCGTGATGAGACGGCAGAACTGCTGGCCAAAAGGACTGAGCATACGCTGAACCCAAGCTTTGAGGATGTGTGGAGAAAGGTTACTTCCTTTACCTATGATCCAAATGGAGAAATTCTTTTCGAAGTAGGTGCCGGAGGAGGAAACAGCAATAGTGACAGCCGCATGGGTAACTACGACGGACCAAACCTGAGCAACGCTTCCCGTTATGGAGCCGGTGGCGGTGGTGTCGTTATGCTTCCCAACTACTTTTATTCATTCGATTCTGTGGATACCCGTCGCGATGTAACTATTACACATTACCAGGTGACCAGCAGCAGCAATGTGAAATCGCAGCGCAGACTTGGTGAAATGAACACCGGTAAATACCGCCGCGACTGGCGCGTGCCCCTGCTGCCCGGTACGGTTCTGAATGTGGGTTACAACTGGGTCATGATCCGCTTCTCGGATGTGTTGCTGATGTATGCCGAAGCGGTGAATGAGATCAACAATGGTCCTACACCGGAAGCCATTGCCGCTTTTGAAGAAGTGCGCAAAAGAGCTTACCGGGGCAACACCAATAAGGTAGGGACAACTCCAACCTCTAAAAGCGGCTTTTTTGATGCCATTGTAAACGAGCGCTACCTGGAATTCGGTCATGAAGGTATTCGCAAGTATGATCTGCTGCGTTGGAACCTACTGGCCACCAAGTTGGCCGAAACCCGCACAAAGATCCAGCAGATCCGTGACAGAACCGGCCAGTATTCTAATGTTCCGCAATACATCTATTGGAAGAATAATGGAGAAGAGATTGTGTACTACAGCGGTGAAGGCGCTCCGGCTACAGCACAGCCGTTCTGGAAACCCACACAAGTGCCTTCTCCCACAACCGGTTGGACCCGGACTGACTGGGCGCAGCATTTAACAGCTAACGTGATCGATGGTAAGCCCCTGTGGCAGGGATTGGCTTCGTTCTTTACACCCGGACAGAGCGAGTTGTTTCCGTATGACCAGGCCACCTTATCCTCTTATCAAGGTAGACTTAAGCAGAACCCTAATTACTAAAAGGAAGTTTGTCTTCTCCGGCACATTGCAGCGAGGTAAGAAAAACCAATATAGAGCGTAGCAATTGTTTTCATGCAGCCAACCCACGAGCAATCGTGGGTTGGTTGTTTTTAGCAGGTATGCTTTGAGAATTTAGAAGAGGGGCCCTCAAACGCCTTTTTATTTTATAGCCCGGCTTTTATCTCAACTCCTCAACATCTCAACTTATTCCCCGAGGACCTATGTGGTTAAAATAGCAAAGCTGCCAGGAACTCACCTGGCAGCTTTGCTAAGTTGAATTTAGTGTTATTATATCTTCTTCAAGAACAGCAGGTAAGTAGGGAAGTGGTCGCTGTAGCCACCGCGGTAGGTGTTGTTGTCCCAGGTGCGCATGGGGTAGCCTTTCCAGCGGCCCTGGTTTTCGACCAGGAATTCCTTGTTGAACACCTGGGGCTGGTAAAAGAAAAAGCCGTCCTGGTCTTTGTTCAGCCAGGGTTGGGAGATGATGATCTGGTCGAACAGGCCCCAGCTGTCCTGGTAGGCCAGCGTGCCGATGCCGTTCTTGTACAGCGGCATCCAGGGGTTGAACAGGCCGCCGGGGCGCACGTCCTTCGCATTGCCCTTAGCGCCCAGCACTTTGGCCACGCTCGGGCTCACGGGGTCGTCGTTCAGGTCGCCCATCAGGATGATCTTGGCCGAGGGGTCGGCTTTGGTAATGGAGTCGATGTGTTGCTTGCACACCAGGGCGGCAGCGGCACGGGCCGGGGCGCTGCGCTCTTCGCCTCCACGGCGGCTGGGCCAGTGGTTGACGTACACGTGCACGGTCTCTCCGTCCAGCTTGCCCTTTACCCACAGCACGTCGCGCGTGAACCAGGCGTCCTTGGAGCCGCCGGGCAGCTGCACAAACAGCTTGTCGCTTTGCTCCACGGTAAAGTATTTGGGATTGTACAGCAGGCCCACATCCACGCCGCGGGCGTCGCGGGAGTCGTAATGGACAATGTGGTAGTTCCGGTTTTTCAGCAACGAATGGTTTACCAGGTCGGTGAGCACGGTATCGTTCTCGATCTCCGATACGCCGAGAATGGCCGGGCCATCGGGGTTGATGTGGCTGCCGATCTGGGAGATGACGCTGGAAAGCTTCTGCACCTTGTCCCAGTAGATGGCAGTGTTGTATTGCTTGGGGCCCGTGGGCAGGAATTCTTCGTCGTCGATAATGGGGTTATTCACCGTGTCGAAGAAGTTCTCCAGGTTGTAAAAACCCACGACGGCTACTTTGTATTGTTGTTTGGAAGTTTGTGCAAACCCCGTTGCCACAGCGGCCAGCACAAGCAAGGTAAGGAAGGCTTTTTTCATGAATCGGGAATAGGGCGCAAACTTACACAAAGAAGTGAAGTGCGACTTAGGCTCCTGATTTTTATCATGTTAAAAAGAGGGGCGGTGTAGTAAACTTGCGGGCCGCGGAGTGCGCCGGATTAACAAATTGTTAATTTCCGGAATGTCTTAGCCTTTGGTTTCGGGAAAACGGGTGTTTGTGGACTAATAACCTTAAAACGATACCTGTTTTGTAAATCCGGCGTATATCTTTGCGGCACTTTTCAAATCTTCCACCTTTGAAATGACTACACATGCATAAAAACAGACTGCTGATGTTGTTGCTGTGTGCCTCCATGGCGGCACAGGCCCAACAAGTCAACCCGGCAGACACCATCCCCCGCAAAGATTCTGCCCTCATTGACGAACTCAAAGAAAGCGTACTGGATAACATTCCGGTAGTTTCCCTCGATGAAAACGATTTAAGCGACGGCAGTGCCCAGAACGTTTCCTCGGTGCTGACCGCCGGAAGGGACCCGTTCTTTTCCGCTGCCTCGTATAACTTCAGTGCGGTGCGCTTCCGCATCCGCGGCTACGATGCCGACCTGTTCACCACCTTTATGAACGGCGTGCCCATGGAGAACCTGGACAACGGGTTTACGCCCTGGGGTGCCTGGGGTGGGTTGAACGACGTGATGCGCAACCGCGAGGTGAGCTTTGGCCTGCGGCCGAGCACCTTCGCCTTTGGCGATATCGGCAGCACCACCAGCATCGACACCCGTGCCAGCAGGCAACGCGCCCAGACCAGCTTTGGCTATGCGCTGTCCAACCGGAACTACAACCACCGCTGGATGCTGACGCACTCCACCGGCCTGAGCAAAAAGGGCTGGGCCTTTACCTTCAGCGGCAGCCGCCGCTGGGCCGACGAAGGCTATGTGCCCGGAACGTACTACAACGGCTGGAGCTATTTTGCCGGCATAGACAAGAAGATCGGCCAAAAGCATCTGCTGTCGCTGGTGGCCTTTGGCACGCCCACCGAAAACGGCCGCCAGTCGGCCGCTACCCAGGAAGCCCTCGACCTGGCCGGCTCCAACTATTATAACCCGAGCTGGGGCTACCAGAATGGCGAGAAGCGAAATGCCAGTGTAGGCAGGAGCCACCAGCCTTACCTGATCCTGACCCACGACTTCCGCCTGAACAACAATACCACCCTGGTGACCGCCGCCGGCTATTCGTCGGGCGACCGCAGCACTACGGCGCTGGATTGGTACAACGCCCCGGACCCGCGCCCGGACTACTACCGCAACCTGCCCAGCTATTATGGGGCCGATCCTTACCAGCAGGGGCAGATCGAAGCGCTTTGGTCCGCCGACGAGGGTGTCCGCCAGATCAACTGGCAGCGCCTGTACGATGTGAACCGCGCCAGCTGGGAGACCATAAAGAACGCCAATGGTAAGGCCGGCAACAATATTACCGGTATCCGCTCCCGCTATATCCTCGAGGAGCGTGTGATCAATACCCGCAAGACCAATGCGAACTCGGTGCTCAACACCCGCGTGAGCGATCACGTGGACCTGAGCTTCGGTGCTTCCTACCAGTCGCAGAACAACCATTATTACAAGGCGGTGAACGACCTGCTGGGTGGTACCTTCTACGTGGACCTGAACCAGTTTGCCGAAAGGGATTTCCCCGACAACACCGCTGCCAACCAGAACGACCTGAATCGTCAGAACCGCATCCTGTCGGAAGGCGACCGCTTTGGCTACGACTACAACATGCATGTGACCCGGGCGGCTGCCTGGGGCCAGGGTGTGTTCAAGTTCTCCAAGGTGGACCTGTTTGCTTCGGCCGAGATCTCCGACACCCGCTTCTGGAGAGCAGGCAATGTGCGCAGCGGCCTGTTCCCCAACAACTCCTTTGGCAAGTCGGAGGTGAACGACTTCCTGAACTATGCCTTAAAAGGTGGTGTTACGTATAAATACAACGGCCGTAATTATTTCTATGTAAACGGTGCTTACCTCACGCGCGCTCCTTTCTTCGAGAACGCCTACGTATCGCCCCGCACCCGCGACTATGTGCAGGACTACCTGACTGACGAAGTGATCACTTCGGGTGAGGCCGGTTATGTGCTGAACGCTCCGAACCTGAAGCTGCGCCTCTCGGGTTATGTCACCCGCTTCGAGAACGGGCTCAACGTGATGTCGTTCTACCACGACGATTACCGCAACTTGGTGAACTATAAGTTGAGCAACATCGACAAGCTGCATTATGGTGGCGAGTTCGGCTTTGAGTCGAAGCTGACCACTACCCTGAGCCTGACCGGTGCTGCTGCTGTTGGCCGCTATTATTACGACAGCCGCCAGAACGCCGCCATTACCCTCGACAACAGCGCTGCTGAACTGGATAAGGACCTAATCTTCTCCGAGAACTTCCGTGTGGGTTCCACGCCCCAGGAGGCATACAGCCTGGGCCTGTCGTACCGCTCACCCAACTACTGGTTCGTGAGCCTGACCGGTAATTACTTCGACCAGATGTGGCTGGACTTCAACCCCATTCGCCGCAACTACCTGGCCGTGGAAGGCCTGGAAGAAAAGGGCGAGCAGTGGAACAACGTGGTGGACCAGACCATGTGGGAAGGACAGGCTACCGTCGACTTCTTCGGAGGCTACTCCTGGAAGCTGCCCCGCCGCTACAATGTAGGAGACAAGCCCTTGTTCCTGGTGCTGAATGCCGGTGTGAACAACCTGCTGAACAACAAGGAGATCATCACCGGGGGCTATGAGCAACTGCGTTACGACTTCGAAACAAAGAACCCCGGCAAGTTTCCCCCGAAAGTGTACTATGCCTATGGCCTGAACTATTTCGTGGGCGCGACCCTTCGTTTCTAAGCTATCCAAACAATCTAATCATACTAATATTCGACATATGTTAAACAGATCATTTTACTGGTTCCTGGGCATGCTGTTCTTCATGACTGCGGGCCTGATCACCACCTCGTGTAACAAGAAGTTTGATGCGCCCCCGAGTTTTGTTGAGCCCGATATCCAGGCCAACACCACCATCAAGCAGCTCAAGGCCATGCACACCATGGGCAACATCGAGCGCATTACCGAGGACATCATCGTGGGTGGGGTAGTAGTAGCCGATGACAAGAGCGGTAACTTTTATAAGTCCATCGCCATCCAGGACGCTACCGGTGGTATCACCGTGCGTCTCGACGGCAGCAACCTGTTCAATTCCTACCCTGTTGGCCGCAAGATCTATATCAAGATGAAGGGCCTGTACCTGGGCGACTACAACAAGCTGTACCAGATCGGTGGGGGTGTGGATGATTCCGATCCTACTCGACCCGAGCTGGCACCGCTGGCCAGCAGCCTGTTTGATACGTATATCGTAAAAGGCAGCACCGGCAACACCGTAACGCCTAAGGTGGTAACGGTGGATCAACTGCACGACTCGCTGCAAAGCATGCTGATCCAGCTGAACGGCATGGAGTTCATTCCTGCCGATACCAGCAAGACCTATGCGGATGCTGCCGGTAAGATGACCCGCAACCTGTATGTAAAGGCCTGCTCGGGCAACAGCCTGATCATGCGTACCAGCGGCTATTCCACGTTTGCCGGGGTGAACGTGCCCAATGGCAACGGTACCCTGCTGTCGGTGTACACGGTGTTTGGCACCACCAAGCAGCTGGTGATCCGCGATACCAGTGATGTGCGTTTCACCGGTCCCCGCTGCGGTACTGGTCCCACTGCCGAAATGAATATTGCCGATCTGCGTGCTTTGTACACCGGCGCAGCGACCATCATTGGTGAGGGTAAAAGAATCTCGGGTGTGGTGATCAGCGACCGCGTGGCCAACAACCAGGACGATAACAACCTGGTCCTGCAGCAGGGCGACGGCAAAGCGGGTATTATGATCCGTTTTTCGGAGCCGCATACCTATGACCTGGGAGACAAGATCGAAGTGAATGTGTCGGGCCAGAGCCTGGAAGAATTCAATGGGGTGATGCAGGTGAACAATGTGCCTAACGACTTTGCCAAGAAGGTGGGCACCGGCACTATTACCCCGAGGGAAGCTACGACCACTGAGATTGCCGCCAATTTTGAGGCCTGGGAGTCTACCCTGGTCAAGATCAAAAATGTGACGATTACCGGTGGTACCAGCGGCACCTGGAACAACAGTACGACGCTTACAGATGCAAGCGGCACGATCGTAGGGTATACCCGTTCGGCTGCGACCTTCTCCGGTACGGCTTATCCTACCGGTGCCGTTCAATCCATCACGGGTTACCTCTCTGAGTTCAAAGGCACCCAGCAGCTGCTTCTGCGTACCCTGGCCGATGTGGAAGCCGGAACTCCGCCCCCGCCTCCACCTCCGCCGACTGGGAACGATGTTCTTATTTTTTCAGAATACGTAGAAGGCTCTTCCAATAACAAATATCTGGAGATCTATAATGCAGGCACTGGTGAGGCGGACCTGTCGCGTTATACAGTAAAGATCTATGCCAACGGCGGTACTACTCCGAATGCCACAGGCGGTACCCAAAAATTAAGTGAACTGACCGGAGGTCCGACTACGCTAGCTGCCGGTGCTACCCTGGTGCTGAAGAATTCTTCTGCCGCATTGACGTTGCCTGCAGGTGTGACTGCCTATGTTTCGGGTGTCACAAACTTCAATGGTGATGACGTAGTGGAACTGGAGAAAGACGGAACGGTTGTAGACGTGTTTGGTGAAAAGGGTGTTGATCCTGGTTCTAGCTGGTCCATTGCCGGTGATGCCGCTGCTGCAACCGAGAAGGCAGTAAGAAGGAAACCCGGTGTTGTCACCGGCAATACCTCCTGGGCTGCTTCTGCCGGTACTGATGCGGCTACTTCTGAGTGGGTTATTATCTCAACTCAAAATGATGTGTCCGGTTTAGGAACCCGTTAATGATTAATTTCAACGCAATACGAAAATGCCACCTGAAAAGAGGTGGCATTTTTTCTTTGGATAGACCTTCCTCTCACTGCTCGCCAGGGGAGGTTTCCTGTGTCATTAGTTTCAAGGGAGAAATTTCCCTAAAAGCTTAGGGTTTATTTATCACTAAAATCACCTATAAAGTAAGCGGCAATGCTTTATTTTGCTGCTTCCGCAGGCAGAACCTGCTTCCTATCATGAAAAAACTCTTTTATCCGTTTCTGCTCCTGACAGCTTTGTCTGTATTTACCGTTTCCTGCGAGAAAGACACCGGTGAACCTGTCAACCAGCCTTCTACGGGGGGAGGCGGCACACCGGTAGATCCACCGGCACCGCCTACACCACCTTCTACAACACCGGACCCCGATCCGTCGGTGCACCTGGTCATGGGCAACCCGAGCAGCGCTACGACGGATGTGGCCAACTTTGCCAATTACCTGATGGTGAAACCCCAGTACACGTTATCGTACCACCGCGACCGCGGCATACCCAACTGGGTAAGCTGGCACCTGGATGAAGGCTGGCTGGGCAGTGCCAACCGCCAGGATGACTTCCGTGCCGACGCCTCGCTGCCGGCAGGCTGGTACCGCGTTACGGAAAGTGATTACGACTATGCCACCAACGGCTTCGACCGGGGTCATAATACGCCTTCCGGCGACCGCACCAACTCGGTAGCCAATAACTCGGCCACCTTCCTGATGACCAACATGATCCCCCAGGCACCCAACAACAACCAGAAGACCTGGGTCGGGCTGGAAGACTATTGCCGCAAGCTGGTCAGCCAGGGCAACGAGCTGTACATTATCATGGGAAGCTATGGTTCCGGCGGCACGGGCAACCAGGGACTGAAGACCACCATTGCCGGCGGCAAGGTGACGGTTCCCGCCAGCATATGGAAAGTGGTCGTTGTGCTGCCAAAGGGAGAGAACGACCTTTCACGTGTGACAACCACTACCAGGGTGATTGCCATCAACACACCGAACAACAACAACGTGACCACTGCCTGGGATACATACCGCACTACCGTGGATGCTATCGAAACGGCTACCGGTTTGAACCTGCTTTCCAACCTGCCGGAATCGGTGCAGACTACGCTGGAAGCGAAGAAGGACACGGGTCCTACGAACTAATAAAACTCGATAGAAGAAAGAGCCCTGGGATTCACCGGGGCTCTTGCTCTTTTAGGGATTAGGGAGTTTCTCGTTTCTGGTTTCTCGATTTTTGTTGCTGCTTCTCGTTGATGCCACTCATTATTTACCACTCATTCATAGACCCAAAACAGGAAGAAACAGGAAGTATAGACCCATTTAGACCCGGGGTACTTCTCCATGCACATGGTATTGAGGAACTTTGTATTGGATAGGCAAGAGTGTTTGTCCGATAGTTCTTTGACATTGCGGATCTGTTGCTGATGGGGACCTGGCTGCAGATTATGGAAAGTCCCTTGCT
This sequence comes from Chitinophagaceae bacterium, assembly GCA_036404975.1. Taxonomy (GTDB): domain Bacteria; phylum Bacteroidota; class Bacteroidia; order Chitinophagales; family Chitinophagaceae; genus Flavisolibacter. The sequence continues at coordinate 1,724 of DASWYM010000375.1, read as the reverse complement.
TAGTCGGGAAACTAAGCACAACAGATGTAATTTCCTGCTATAAACTCCGCATCTGCGACGCATCACGGGTCGGTCACGGGCGTATCAGAAGCGCCACTTATAGGGCCGCCCCAGATACGTCCAATGACGGGAGCAGACGCCGTTGTGAGTGACGGAAGGCAGGCTTAGGATGTAAACGGCCAAAAGCTCGCAGCTGGAAGCTCGTAGCTAATAGCTTTTCTTCCTTCAGTATCCATCACAATCGTAAATCTCCTATCTTCGAAACGAGGAAAACTGTATGTCTTACTACCGCAGGAAGTTCAATGAGAAGGTGATGATTCACCGCCCCCGGTTACGCCGGTTTTTGACCAAGATGGAAGCAGCCCCCCACCCGCTGCTGGATGTGTTTGCCGAGGAGGCGGACAGGGAAGTGTGGCAGGAAGTGGATTGCCTTGCCTGCTCGAACTGCTGCCGGACGATGACGCCCACCTTCAACTTCCAGGACCTGCGCCGCATTTCGGCCCACCTGGGCATGACCATGAAGGCCTTCAAGGAAAAGTGGCTGTACAAGAACCGCAAGGGCGAGTGGATGAACCGCACCCATCCCTGCCAGTTTCTCGACCGCAAAACAAACATGTGCTCTATCTATGCTGTGCGCCCGGCCGACTGTGCCGGCTTCCCGCACCTTACCAAAAAGCCAATGACCGATTATATACACGTGCACCGGCAGAACGTTCACTATTGCCCGGCCACTTTTAAGATGGTAGAAAAGCTGATGGTGAAGGTATACGGGGGGTAGGGATTAGGAATTAGGGATTGGGAATTAGGAGGAGAGTTTACGAGTTTACATGTTCACAAGTTTACGGGTCACGGGTTTGCTGGTTATAGATAGATGTCTTCCAATAGGAGGTATTCGGCGGGGTCGTTCCCCCATTTGTTGATGGCCAGTACATCGAACTGGATGTGGTGATAGTCGGGGTGGAGGTAGAGAAATTCATCGGCAGCCTTCAGCAGGTGGCGGATCTTCTTCGTGGTCACGTTCTCCTCGGGAAAGCCATAGATATTGGAGGCCCTTGTCTTTACTTCCACGAAATGCAGCACGCCACCTTTCAGGGCAATGATGTCGAGCTCGTAGCGGCCCCAGCGCCAGTTGCGGTGCAGGATCGAGTATCCCCGCTCGGCTAAATAACCGCTTGCCAGCTCCTCGCCCAGTTTGCCCAGTTCGTTGTGCTCGGCCATGGTGGTAGTTTTAATCGTGAGACGTGAAACGTGAGACAGTTAGCTGTACGCCGTGCGCTGCACGCTATATGCTTTACGCAAGGGAATTATCAATAATCCTCCCCCTGTAAACCGCTTCGTCCTGAAGGGCACAGGTATGGACCATGGACTATAAACCATCAGCTCTCCCGGACAAATCTCCACGTCATTTTTATGCAAAGAATATAACTTAGCCAATTTAATACAAGTACACCAGGAATGCAACGTATCTACCCGCTGAAAGGAAAAGTGCAGCCCTATAGCTGGGGCGGCTTTGAATATATCGCCGGCCTGCTGGGCACCGGCAACGCCGAAAAGACGCCCATGGCCGAGTACTGGCTGGGGGCCCATCCCAATTATCCCAGCACGCTTACCCTTCACGAAAGCACCATATCACTGTTCCGGTTTATCCATATCGACCAGCAAAATGTGCTGGGCGAGGTGGTGGCCCGTGAATTCGGCTCGCTGCCTTTCCTGCTGAAGGTGCT
>DASWYM010000374.1:0-12985 GCA_036404975.1 Chitinophagaceae bacterium | reverse complement strand
TGGTTCTAAACCTAAACACATCACCATGAAAGCATCCCGGTTTACACTGGCTCTATTGCTGGCCTTTATGTTCTTCGGGGCCGGCTGCCGCAAAGACCTCCCGGAGTACGCTACGGAAAGCTCGCTTGAAACAAAGACGGCCGTGAGTAAGCACCACGTGCACGAGCGTCCCCTGAAAGCAACTATGGACATGTACCAGGTGTACACCCCGGACTTTGCCAACGGCGGATGCTATTGCCCGCCGTATTTACCCGGGTATATGACCGGCGCCGGGGAGGGCCACAGCACGCTCCTGGGAAAGTTTTATAGTTATGCCAACCTGTATTCCTATTATGATGCAGCGGGAGGCCAGGTAACTTATTCGGTTCCTCTCACGGCTGGCTATTATGAGCAGTTGACCCCCTGGTTTACGGAAGGGGAGCTGCAGGCGATAGAAGACCAGCAGGTGGAGGTAATCTTCTTTGACCGGCAGGGCAATGCCATCTGGAGTGTTATGGATACCCTGTACATGGTACCCTCCCCCGAGAATCCCCTGCATTTCTCCGTCTCGGGCACCGGGAAGATCATGGGCGGCACGGGCAAGTTTGCCGGGACGACCGGGGGCTTTTATGCCTTCTACGGCTATTCCGAGGTCTTCCGGTCTTCTGCGCCGGGTGTTCCCTACCAGTACACCTGGCTCCAAATGGAGGGAAGGATCGGGTATGGAGCCGGAGGGGAATAATCCTCTTCTCCCGGTTGGGTACGGTTGCCTTTCTCATTGTGGGACACTCACCACAGCAGGATTATGGAAGGCGGGGCTTACCCGTATGCACAAAAAGCGCTATATTGGTTCCAAACTACCTGCCTGATCAAAGTAAACGATACCGGGTTACGCGTGCTGCTGGCGGCCCTGCCGGTCACCATCTTCCTTTATGACTTCCTCATGGCGCCCGGCGGCACGGGCGCGGCCAACCTCGTGTACATTGCCACCACGCTGCTGGTGTGCGAAGGGAGCCGCTGGCTCATTTACCGCAGCCGCTCGTGGTTCCGCCCGCCGCACCAAAGGGGGAAGCGTATGTCCGCCCTCCTGCCGGCCGGCGTGGGCTGGGTGGCTATCGTGCTCATCGCCAGCAAGACGGCGCGCAATTATTTTGCCTTTGGCACCACGGCCTCCATCATTTCCGGCGGCAGCACCTTTACGCTCCACGTGAACGACTTCGTGGTGCAGCCGGGCCTCGTCGGCTCCTCCATCATCAACGGGGTGCTGATCTTTGGAGTAATGCTGGGCCTCTACGAGCTGGCCTGGCATTTTGCCCGCCTGCGCCGCGCCGAGCAGCAGCGCGACCGCCTGGAAAAGGAAAAGCTGCAGGCCGAGCTCCAGCAGTTGAAGGGGATCGTCAACCCCCACTTCCTGTTCAACAACCTCAACTCGCTGTCGGCCCTCATTGCCGAGAGCCCCGCCCAGGCAGAGGCTTTTCTCGACGAGCTCACCAAGGTGTTCCGTTACCTGCTGCGCAACAACGAAACCGACCTCACCACCCTGGCGCAGGAGCTGCAGTTCCTCGACTCCTACTTCCACCTGCTGCAGACCCGCTACGGCGCGGCCATCAGCATGGACGTTCGTGTAGACCCGGTATCGGCCTCTTATTTACTGCCCCCGATGACCCTCCAGCTGCTGGTGGAAAATGCCGTCAAGCACAACCGGCTGCAGAAGGACGATCCCCTGCGCATTGAAGTGTTCGGCGATGACCGGGGGCGGCTGGTGGTGCGCAACAACCTGTCGGTGCGCCCGCAGGCTTCCGAGTCCACCGGTATTGGCCTGCGCAACATCCGCAGCCGCTATGCCCTGCTGCACCAGGAAGCGCCCGAGGTGCGGAAGGACGAGCGGACGTTCTCGGTGATCATCCCCCTGATTCCCGCCGGGGAGGTGACGCTGGTTGAAAAGCCGCAAGCTGCAAGCTACAAGCTGTAAGCAGGGAAGTGAGTGATGAGTGATGAGTGATGAGTGGTGAGTGATGAGAGGTGAGAGGTGAGTGGTGAGTGGTGAGAGTGGAGGATCGCTGCACGCTATACGCTGTACGCTTTAGGTGGGAGCGGCTTTCTCCGCTACTCATCCTGGAGGCTATTGGGACAGCACTGATTTTCCTGTTTACAGCTCCCTGCTTCTTTTACTCCCGCAGCTTCTCTTCTGCTTGGGAAGCCGACGGGTTTCCATTAACGAATCAACTTCCGATAGCTATCGGAACACCATTCACCCCCGCCTTTCTTTCAAAGGCAGGGTGCGACGATTTTACCAGAGAAGGATACAAAAGTGGCAGTCACTGTAGCCGGAACAGGGTTTCTTTGGAAACGGGGTTTAAGAGTTTACGAGTTAGGGTATTTGGGTTGGCGGATTAATGGGAAGTAGTTGATGCATCCTCCATGCGGAACGGCAAAACATTTTTTCTTCCTGGAATACAGGGCAACCAAACGACTATGATCAAAAGACTTTTATGCTTTTTGGTGTTAACGCTACTGGCCGGCACGGCCGCCTGGGCGGATACCCCGCGCACGACCATCAGCCTTAACGGTACCTGGGAGTTCGAGCAGACCACGTCGGCCTTTCCGCCTCCCCGCTTTAGCCGCACCATACCGGTGCCCGGCCTGGTGCACCTGGCCACCCCACGCATCGAGGAGTACGAGAAGTTCTTCCGGCGGCCCGAAAAGGCCGAGCACAGGGCTGTGCGCAACATCCTGGCTGTGGACTATACCCCCCGCTACAGCTGGTACCGCAAAAAGCTGGTCATTGAAAAGGAGCGGCAAGGCCAGGAGGCCGTGCTGACGATCAATAAGAGCCAGTACGTCACCCAGGTATTTGTGAACGGCATTGACCTGGGCTCCTACATCGAGTGCTATACGCCCATAGAAGTGGCGATCACCCGCGCCCTGAAATGGGGGGAGGAAAACGAGATCCTGGTCAAGGTGGGCGACCGCTACTGGCTGCCCAGTGAAGCGGCCGGGGGCACCGATAAGGAGAAGGAGCACTACCTGCCGGGGATCTGGGACGATGTGTCGCTTTCTTTTACCAACGGCATGCGGGTCAGCAGGCTGCTGGTGCTCCCGGTGTTGCAGGAGAACAAGGTGACGGTAAAGGCAAAGCTGTGGAACCTGGAGCGCTATGAAGTGATCAATAAAGATCCGAGGGTGGACACGGTTCACTACGGGATCAAGCTCTATGAGAAGAAGGGGCGTAGGGCCGTGGGCGAGTACAGGGGTACCGCCGTGGTACGGCGGGAAGCCCAGGGCGAGGTCAGTGTGGAGATGTCCTTGGCGGATCCCCATCCCTGGACGCCGGAAGACCCCTTCCTGTATACGGCCGAACTGACGGTGGGCACGAAAACAGTGGCCTCCGACGCGGTGGAGAAGGCTTTCGGCATGCGGGACTTCGAGCGCAGGGGTAAGTTCTTCTACCTCAACGGGCAAAAGCAGTACCTGCGCGGCTCCAACATTACCCTGCAGCGCTTTTTTGAAGACCCCGAGTGCAGCAACCTGGCCTGGGACAGGGCCTGGGTGAAAAAGATGCTGATCGATATTCCCAAAGAGCTGGACTGGAACAGTATGCGCATCTGCGTGAGCGTGGTGCCGGATTTCTGGTACGACCTGGCCGACGAGCACGGGCTGCTGTTGCAGAACGAATGGCTGTACTGGCAAAGCCACGGGTGGAACGAGCAGGTGCGGAAAGAATACACCGACTGGGTGTGGGCCGACGGCTCTCACCCCAGCATCGCCATCTGGGATGCGATCAACGAGAACTGGGATGAGTACATCGGCAATACCCTCATCCCCGAGCTGAAAAAGCTGGACCCCACCCGCATCTGGGATGCCGGCTACATGACTGCCGATCATATGGGGCAGGACGATATGGACGAGCCGCATACCTACCAGGGCAGGGGCCAGGACATCAGGCGGGAAAAGAAGCCCTACCCGCTGGGTGACCTCGGCTGGAGGCCGGCCATCGTGCGGCAACTGGAAAAGTCGGACGCCGCCCAGCTGGTGAATGAGTACGGCTGGGTATGGCTCTGGCGCGATGGCACGCCCAGCAAGCTAACGACCGCGGTATACAACCATTACTTAGGTAATCAGCATACGGTGGAGCAGCGGCGGGCTTTCCAGGCCTACTGGCTGCAGTGTGAAACGGAGTGGATGCGCAGCAACCGCTCGATAGCGGGCGTGCTGGCCTTCTGCCTGCTGACCAACAACTATGGATATACGGGCGACTGGTTTACCGGGAAGATCGAAGACCTGGCGCCAAGTCCCACTCTATACTGGTTCCGGCATTGCTTTGCGGCCACCAACGTGTTTATTGACCTGCCCGACGGGCGCTATGCCCAGGGGCAGCCCGTGCACACGCCCGGCGCTTCCCTGGGCTTTGGCTTGATGGGGGTCAATGATGCGCCCCAGCCTGTGGATGGAACGGTCACCGTGCGTTTGCGCAATGCGCAGGGGCGGGCGGTGCATACCGGCAGGATGGCGGTGACCTTGCCGGCCACAGAGCGCACGGAACTATCCTACGCCTTCACATTGCCCAAAGAAGCGGGGGGCTATCTGCTGGAGACGGAGTTTGTGCCCAAAGGAAAGGGCGAGCCGCGGCTCAGCCGGCGCTACCTCAAGGTGGGCCAGCTGAAGCAGTACCATTTCTATGAGCCCCAGGTGCGTGAAGCAGCATGGGCCCTGAATCTCCAACCCAAAAATGAAAAGAAGTAGATCAATGATAACCACTATAAGGAACAAGGCTACCGTGCGGCGCCTTGTTTTCGTTTTTCTTTTAGGAGTGCTCGTTACGTTCCCCGGCTGGAGCCAGCAGGCCCGTCCCAATATTTTGTGGATCGTCAGCGAGGATACCAGCCCGCTGATGGGTTGTTATGGGAATGCCTTTGCCACGACTCCCTCCATCGACCGGCTGGCCCGCGAGGGGGTGCGCTATACCCGGGCGTTTGCGGTGGCGCCCGTCTGTGCGCCGGCCCGGAGCACGCTGATCACGGGCATGCAGGCCAGCAGCCTGGGCACCGAGAACATGCGCAGCCAGTACCCCATCCCGGACTTTATCCGGTTCTTTCCCCAGTACCTGCGCGAGGCGGGGTATTATACCACCAACAACGCCAAGGAGGATTACAATACGGGGAACCGGCGGGGCGCCTGGGACCAGTCGGACCGCCAGGCCACGTACAAAAACCGGAAGCCGGGGCAGCCCTTCTTTGCGGTCTTCAACCTGGGGATGACCCACGAAAGCCAGGTCCACCGGAAAGTGGCTAAGCTAAACCACGACCCCCGCAAGGTGCCTATCCCTCCCTATCATCCCCGCACCCCGGAGATGGAACACGACTGGGCGCTTTTTTACGACAATATGGAAGCCATGGACAAGCAGGTGGGCAGGCTGCTCCGGGAACTGGAAGAGGCCGGACTGGCCGATAGTACCATTGTGTTCTATTACAGTGATCATGGGGGTGTGCTGGCACGCAGCAAACGCTACCTGTTTGAATCGGGCCTGCGGGTGCCGCTTATTGTACGGTGCCCCCAACAGTATAGATCCCTGGCGCCGGGTAAAGAGGGTGACAGCAGCGGCAGGCTCGTTTCGTTTGAAGATTTTGCGCCGACCGTTCTCAGCCTCGCGGGCGTGAAGGTGCCGGCCCATATGCAGGGGACGCCTTTCCTGGGCAAACAAGCGGCCCCGGAGAAGGAGTATGCCTTCGCGTTCAGGGCGCGCATCGATGAGCGGGCCGACCTGGCACGCTCCGTGCGCAACCAGCGGTTCCGCTATGTACGGAATTACGCTCCCCAAAAGATCTATGGGCAGCAGGTGGAATACCAATGGCAGGCACCCTCCATAAGGTCGTGGCAGAGCGCTTTTCAAAATGGCTCGCTCAACGCGGTGCAGTCGGCCTTCTGGAAGCAAAAGCCGGCGGAGGAGTTGTACGATGTGGTGGCCGATCCGCACAACATCACCAACCTGGCCTCCAATAAGACTTATGCCCCTGTGCTGAAACAAATGCGGGAGGAGGCCCGGCAGCTTATACTAAATACCAGGGATGCCGGTTTTATTCCCGAGTCCATGAAGGCGGAAATCTCCGCTACGGGTACGGTATACGACTTCGCCCGCAGTGCGGATTACCCTTTGGAGCGGATTTTAGAAACGGCCGAAATGGCTACTTCCCGCGATGCGGGGCACCTGGAAAAACTCACCCGCCGGCTTGCGGATCAAAATCCCATCGTACGCTATTGGGCGGCCACCGCGTGGGTGGTGCTGGGAAAGTCTGCACCCGCCCTTCCCTCCGTGCTGAGTGCTCTTTTGCAGGATGGCGAACCGGCCGTACGCATAACGGCGGCCGAGGCTTTGTACGCACAGGGTAAGAAAGCGGAAGTATTGGCTGTTTTGATAAAAGTCCTGGAGGAGGAGAACCCGCTGGCCCGTTTGCAGGCGGTCACGGTACTGGAAGCTATGGGCAAAGATGCTCTTCCTGCCTTGCCTGCTCTCCGGCAAATGGTGGAGCGGGGGAGCGGTAAAAAAGTGAATGGGCGGAAACCCTGGACGGCTGACCATGACCTGAAGATCGCCCGGCAGTTGATCGGGAAGCTGGGGGCGGTGTAGATGGGCAAATGTGCGAATGTGCAAATGTGCGAATGAGTGATTGTGCAGATGTGCGAATGTGCAAATGTGCAAATGTGCAGATGTGCAGATGAGCAAATGTGCAAATGAGTGAATGTGCAGATGTGCGAATGAGTGAATGTGCAAATGTAAATAGGCGGGTGTGCGTTCCGGTAGTAATGGGTGTGCGTGTGCATGGATGTATTATGGGCAGTGGGAAATAGGTAACTTAGGAAAGATTATGATGGGGGGAAGGATGGATCGTATCCAGGTGCTTTTCTTTATGTTCTAAACCAATGATTTCGCTATGAGACAACGTTCTGTTTTTTTCGTGTGGCTGTTCCTGGTGTTCCGCCTGTCGCTGCCGGCGCAGACCGGCTGGCAGATAGTGCCGGGAAAGATTGCCTCGCCGTGGGCCGAGAAGGTCGATCCTTCGGCGCCCCTGCCCGAATACCCGCGCCCGCAGATGGTGCGCTCCGGCTGGACCAACCTCAACGGGTTGTGGCAGTATTCCATTGTGCCTAAGGATCAGGAAGCTCTCCCGGCTGCCTACCAGGGGACGATCCTGGTGCCCTTTGCGGTGGAGTCGGCCCTTTCGGGGGTAGGCAAGACCGTGGGCAAGGACAGCGTGTTGTGGTACCAGCGCACCGTGACGCTGTCGCCTTCCAAAGACAAGACCGTGCTGTTGCACTTTGGTGCCGTCGACTGGAAGTGTACGGTGTTTGTGAACGGCAGGGAAGTGGGCACCCACGAAGGGGGCTACGACCCGTTCTCCATCGACATTACGGCTGCCCTGCGCAAAGGCTCCCGCCAGGATATCGCGGTGCGGGTGTGGGATCCGTCGGATGAAGGTCCCCAGCCCCGCGGCAAGCAGGTGCGCAACCCGCACGGCATCTGGTACACCCCGGTGACGGGAATCTGGCAGACCGTATGGATGGAAGCGGTGCCCCGCACCTATATCGCGTCGATCCGACAGACACCCGACGTGGACGGCGGGCTGGTAACCGTGTCGGCCGTTGTTGAAAAGCTGCAGGCCGGCGACCAGCTGGTGGTGTCGGCCTGGGAGGGGGGCACCAGGGTGGCGGAGCAAGCCGTGACGCCCGGCAGGGAAGCTTCCCTCTCTATTACCCAGCCGAAGCTGTGGTCGCCGCAGACGCCTTTTCTCTACGACCTCACCTACCGCGTGGTGCGCAGGGGCAAGGTGGTGGATGAAGTGAAAAGCTATTTCGCCCTACGCAAGATCTCCATGGCGCCGGATAAGAACGGTATACAGCGCATGCTGCTGAACAACCAGTTTGTCTTCCAGTACGGTCCGCTCGACCAGGGGTGGTGGCCCGACGGGCTCTATACCGCCCCTACCGATGCCGCCCTGAAGTTCGACATTGAGAAGACCAAAGAAATGGGGTTCAACATGATCCGCAAGCACGTGAAGGTGGAGCCGGCGCGCTGGTATTACCACTGCGACCTGCTGGGATTGCTGGTATGGCAGGACATGCCCAGCGGCGATATGGGCAACCGCTGGGAGATGCGCCCGGGGGTGTATGGCCGTGCCACCGACAAGCAGCGCACACCGGAGTCGGAAAAGATCTTCCGCACCGAGTGGAGCGAGATCATGAAGGACCTGCACAACTTCCCGTCCATCGTAGTGTGGGTGCCCTTTAACGAAGCCTGGGGGCAGTTCAAGACCCGCGCCATCACGGAATGGACCGTGCAAATGGATCCCTCGCGCCTGGTGAACAGTGCCAGTGGCGGCAACTTCGAAGAGGTAGGCCACATCATCGACCTGCACAACTACCCCGAGCCGCTGATGCCGGAGCCGGCGCTGTTTGGAAAAACGAGAGTGCTGGTGCTGGGTGAGTTTGGCGGGCTGGGCCTGCCCGTGGAGGGCCACACCTGGCAGGACAAGAACAACTGGGGCTACCAGAGCTTTAAAAACGGCGAGGAGTTGCTGGCGCGCTATGCGGAGTTTATCGGCGACCTGCCGCACCTCATCTCCAAAGGACTGTCGGCCGCCGTGTATACGCAAACCACCGACGTGGAGATCGAGACCAATGGGTTGTTCACCTATAACCGCAAGGTGGTAAAGATCCCTGTAGAGAAGTTGAAGGAGATCCATAACCAATTGTATAACCCGGCGCTGGTGGCTGCCGGTAAGTGAAGAGCCTGGTAGCATCGTTAGATTTGCTTACATTCAGTAAGCGCCATTGCCTGCGCCAGACCACAAGAATATGAAGACGATTCAACTTCTGATTCCCGGGCTGATCCTGTTGGGAGCTGCCTGTTCTCCCCGGCTGTCATCACAGGGGAAGCCGCTGTCGGGGAACCCGGTTTTTCCCGGGTGGTATGCCGACCCTGAAGTAGCGGTATTCAAAAAGCAATACTGGATCTTCCCGACCTATTCGGCCCCTTACGGGCAACAGGTCTTTATGGATGCTTTCTCTTCGCCCAACCTGGTGGACTGGAAAAAGCATGAGCGCATTGTGGATACCGCCGCTATCCGGTGGGCCAAACGGGCGATGTGGGCACCGGCGATCATTGCCAAAGACCAGCGGTATTACCTGTTCTTTGCTGCCAACGACATCCAGAAGGAAAGCGAGACCGGCGGTATCGGGGTGGCCGTGGCCGACAGGCCTGGAGGCCCCTATAAGGACTACCTGGACCGGCCGCTGCTCCATAGCATCGTCAACGGGGCCCAGCCCATCGACCAGTTCGTTTTCCGCGACCACGACGGCCAATACTACATGATCTATGGCGGCTGGGGGCATTGCAATATTACCCGGCTGAAGGAGGACTTTACCGGCTTTCTTCCGTTTGCCGACGGCAGCACCTTCAAAGAAATTACCCCGGAGGGCTACGTGGAAGGGCCTATCCTGTTTACGCGCAACGGTAAGTATTATTTCATGTGGAGCGAGGGAGGATGGACCGGTCCTGGTTACCGCGTCGCCTATGCTGTTGCCGGTTCGCCCTTCGGTCCGTTTCGGCGCATCGGTACGGTGCTGCAGCAGGATGCGACAGTGGCCACCGGCGCCGGGCATCACTCCGTCCTGCAGGTGCCCGGTAAGGACGAGTGGTTTATCGTGTACCACCGCCGCCCCCTGGGCGAGACCGATGCCAACCACCGGGTGACCTGTATCGATAAGCTGGAGTTTGATAGCGAGGGGCTGATCAAGCCGGTGGTGATCACCCATACGGGTGTACCCCGCACCCCATTGAGTGCCCGAGTTCCTATCCGGCGTAAGGACGGTGAGGATACCCGGTAAAAAGGAAGGAATTTGTGGACTCATTGATTTTCCCTCAGCTAGAAGCTGGCAGCTCATGGCTTGAAGCTTGCGGCATACAGCCTCGTTTATCGCAGCGGTGTTGCTTCGATCCGTACGGGGTAACGTTCTTTGGCCTCGTCCAGTTCCACCGGGCCGAGGCACCTGAAGCTCAGGACCGTGTCCCGGCCCTCCTTCCATCCTGCGGCCTGGGCGACTTCTTCGGGGCTGTCGATGGCATCGTGGAGCAGGATGCCGGGGCCTTTGAATTCCGTAAATAAAGTACCGCCCTTTACCTGGGGACGGCTCATTTTTACGCTTACGCTGTCGAGCACATAGTTCTTGCCGGTGATAAAGGCGACCAGCCGCCGGTGGTAGTCGCTGGTGATCATGCGGCGGGCAATATCGTTGGAGCCTTCCGTCCAGGCTTTCCGGTAGGACTGCTCAAAATGGAGGAGCCACTCGTGGGTAGCGGAGGTGGGGGACTCCTTCGGCGCAGGGGTACAGCCAACGCCCAAAAGAAAGCAGAGTGCAGCCAGCCCGCGTTTCATAGCAGAAGTTTGTTCTTCTAAGCTAGTAAAAGAATGAGAGAATATACAAATGTGCCAATTTGCGAATGTGCAAAGGGCGAATGTGCATTCCGATAGCAATCGGAAGTGCAAATGAGGGAAGGCTGGGATGCCATACTACCTCTAAGTCCGCAACATAGGCAGAAATGGGAAAAGATGAGATAAGATGGGAAGAAAAGGAACCGGGGTTTGGAAAGGGGGTAGCGGGGGGTGTAAATTAGCAAATGAGAGAATGTGCAAATGTGCAGATGAGAGAATGTGCAAATGTGCAAATGTGCAGATGTGGGCAACTGTTATTGTGGGTTACGCACAAAGACAGTAGCATCTTGTAGCTGTGGTACCCTGGCGGCTGCAAAGCAGTTCCCTACGTATAACGTATAGCGTGAAGCGTACAGCTTAATCCATGGCTATAACGCTGCCTAAGCTCTGCGCTAACTCTTTTGGCAGGTCGTTTGCGGCCAGAGGGCGGAAGGAAAGCTGATTTGTTCATTAAAACAGGCTATTATGAAACGAAAGCTTCTTAGCATACTGACCGTGGGCCTGGTGGCTTTTTCCTGCGGGACGACCACGACCTCCACGACCGGTACAGATACCGCGGCAACTGCCGCTACGGGTACTATGGACACTACGGTTGTGACCACAACAACGGTTCCTGCCGCCCAGGCCGATGTGCCCACGGTGATCACCACCACCTTTACGACCAGGTATCCCAATGCCACCAACGCGGTGTGGTCGCCCTACGATCGCGTCACTATCCCTATCGACTGGGAGATGACGGGCTGGAGCGCACTGGATGCCGGCGACTACGTGGTGGAGTTTGACCAGGACGGGCAGCATTACTACGCGTGGTTTGATGCCAGCGGCAAGTGGATCGGCTCTTCCTCCATGCTGGCCAACCACGGCGACCTGCCCAAGGCCGTGCGCGACCTGCTGGTGACCAGGTACAACGGCTATACCATCGATAAGGTGGAGCGGGAATACGAGGAAGCCGGGATGGTGTACGAGATCAAACTGAAAAAGACCGATGACGACAAGGTGAAGCTCCACGTGAGCGAGCAGGGTACGGTGTTGAAGGAAAAGAAGAAGGACTAGCCGGTAAGTCATTTGAGTCAATAGGTCATTGGGTCATTCGTGGTTGCCTCACACTTACTCCTGGTTTACCCTGGGTTTTCCTGGGATATCCGGGTCTATAGGACTCTGAGGATACCCGGGACAACTCGCTGTGGGGAGAGATGGAATTAGGTCCCGATGGCTATCAGCATGGGGATTAAGAATCAGGAGAGAGACCCTGGCCAGCGGTGGAAGTGCCGATATTGTGCGTTTACAGGTTATGTCCCTGGGAGAAGTGCCGGGGGCTTTTTGAGGGTGATGCGAGGTGGGAGAGGGCGGTGGTGGTGTATCTTTATGAGGGTGTGGATCAGGCCACCCCGCTTAATTACCCGTTATGAAAAGAGCTTATTGCCTTTTTATTTTTCTATGGGCGGCCTCTCTTGTCGCCGCGCAGGAGATTTACCAAAAGGCCTCGGGCGTGCAGTCGCGCCTCAGCAGCTTTGAAAACCCCCGAGCGGACAAAGGCGGGGGCGGCAAAACCAACAAGGGGGCCAAGGGCAATGCCTTTGAGGTGATCCGGCCCGGCGAGACGAAGACCCTGTTGCATGAAAGTGGTTCCGGCATTGTCCAGCGCATCTGGCTGACCGTTGACCAGAACCCGGTGAAGCTGCGCAGCCTGCGCCTGCAGATGTTCTGGGATGGGGCGGGCAAGCCGGCAGTGGATGTGCCGATGGGCGATTTCTTTGTGTACAACCTGGGCCGGCAAGTGGCTTTTGAGTCCCACTTTTTCAGCAGTGGCGAAGGCCGCTCTTTCAACTGCTATATTCCCATGCCTTTTAGAAAGGGTGCACGGATCCTACTGGTCAATGAAGGCAGAGAAGTAGTGAAGCTTTTTTATGATGTGGGTTTTGTATTGCAGAAGCTGCCGCCGGACGCGCTTTATTTTCATGCCTACTGGAGCCGGCAGTACAGCGGTAAGCCCGGTGATGACTTCGTGGTGCTGCCGAAAGTAACCGGCAGTGGCCGCTTCCTGGGCATGAGCGTGGGGCTGAACACCGATTCTTCGTATGGGAAGACCTGGTGGGGCGAAGGCGAGGTAAAAATGTATATGGACGGTGATACACAGTTCCCGACCATTGCGGGTACGGGGGCCGAAGACTATATCGGCAGTGCATGGGGGCTGGGTAAGTTTATCAACAGGTACCAGGGATGTACCGTTGCCAGTGATTCGACACGGCAGTTCAACTTCTATCGCTGGCATGTTCCCGATGCCGTGTATTTCCACTCTGACCTGAAAGTGACCCTGCAGCAGATTGGTGGTGGCATGAAAGAAACCGTCCGCGAGCTGTACGAAAAGGGAGTGACCCTGCGGCCAATAACGATTGACGCACCGGGAGGGTTCGTGCGCTTACTGGACCGCCAGCCCTCTATTTCCATCACCGATGCCGCTTTCCCGGACGGGTGGGTAAACTTTTACCGGGTGGATGACTACAGTGCCGTGAGCTATT
>DASWYM010000373.1:0-2614 GCA_036404975.1 Chitinophagaceae bacterium | reverse complement strand
TCATCCGCAGGCGCTTCCTGGTAGAAGACCTGATGCAGCCCGGCCTCCTGCAGTTTACCTATACCCACTACGACCGTATGATCGTGGGCAGTGCTGTGCCACAGGGCGCGCCGCTGCCGCTGGAAACCTATCCCATCCTGCGCTCCGATTATTTCCTGGAGCGCCGCGAGCTGGGCGTGATCAACGTGGGCGGAGAGGCCCTCATCGAAGCCGGGGAAGAAAGCTATACCCTTCACAAGCTCGACTGTCTTTACGTAGGCAAGGGCACCCAGACTGTAAACTTCAGCAGTGTCGATCCCTCCAATCCCGCTCTGCTCTACCTGCTCTCCGCACCCGCCCACGCCGAATACCCCACCACGCTGCTGAAAAAGAACGAAGCCGAGAGTGCCATGCTGGGTTCACTGGAGACGAGCAACGAGCGTACGATCTACCGCTATATCCATAAAAACGGCATCCAAAGCTGCCAGCTGGTGATGGGCCTCACCCTGCTGAACAGGGGCAGCGTATGGAATACCATACCCCCGCACACCCACGACCGCCGCATGGAAGTGTACTTCTATTTCGACGTGCCGCAGGGACAGGTGGTGTTTCATTATATGGGCGAGCCTACGGAAACCCGCCACCTGCTGATCAAAAATTACGGCGCCGTGGTTTCACCCCCCTGGAGTATCCATGCGGGCGGAGGTACTTCCAATTATGGATTTATCTGGGGCATGGCCGGCGAGAACAAGGAGTACGGCGATATGGACGGTCTCACCCTCGAACAACTGCACTAACCCAAACCCACTTAACTCATATGGAATCATTCTCGCTACAAGGAAAGGCTATAATTGTAACCGGCGGTACCGGCATCCTGGGCGGCGCTTTCGTGGACGCCATCGTGGAAGCCGGGGGCGCCGTAGGTATCCTGGGACGCAGACTGGAAGTGGCGCAGCAAAAGGCTGACGCGATCACCGCCCAGGGGGGCAGGGCCGTAGCCCTGGCTGCCGACGTGCTGAACGAAGAACAACTGGCGGCCGCCAAGGAAAAGATGCTGCAGGCTTTCGGTCGCATCGACGGGCTGGTGAACGCCGCCGGCGGCAATATGCCCGAAGGAGTGCTGCAGCCCGAAGACGACATCTTCCGGATGAACATGGAAGGCATGAAGCGCGTGATGGACATCAACCTGTGGGGCACCCTGCTGCCCACGCAGGTGTTTGGCGAAGCCATCGCCCGCGGGGGCGGGGGCAGCGTCGTGAACATCTCGTCGATGAACTCCAAGAGGGCCATCACCAAGGTGCTGGGCTATAATATGGGCAAGGCGGCGGTGGACTGCTACACCCAGTGGTTTGCCGTGGAGCTGGCGAACCGTTATGGCGACCGCATCCGGATGAATGCCCTGGCACCGGGCTTCTTTCTTACGGAGCAGAACCGCTACCTGCTCACCACCCCCGAAGGCGGCTACACCGAAAGGGGCGAAAAGGTGATCCGGCAGACCCCCTTCAAACGCTTTGGCCACCCCGATGAGCTGAAGGGCGCCCTGGTATGGCTGCTCAGCGATGCATCGCAATTCGTGACGGGCTCTATGATCTGTGTCGACGGCGGCTTCTCCATTTTTGGAGGGGTATAACCGCGGTCCGTGTTAAAAGATAATGATAATACAAAGCCCCGGGAGCCCGGGGCTTTGTATTATCCGGCCGTTGCGCACCCGCACTCCAGGCTTCCGCTTTTGCAAACGTTTGCGTAGAAAGTTTTGCCGGGGCCGGTAAATGTCAGTAGCTATGTGGCTGCCCGGAAAGGGCTTTACATACTATGAACAGATTTATTTTAGGTGCTCTGCTTTCCGTACTCCTGTTTGCCCGACCCGTGGCGGCGCAACCCGCTTATCCAGCTACCCTTACCGTGGCGCAGGACGGCAGCGGCAACTATAGGACCATACAGGAGGCCGTGAATTCTGTGCGCGACCTGGGACAGCAAAGGGTACGCATCTATATCAAAAAGGGCGTGTACCATGAGAAGCTGGTGATCCCATCATGGAAGACGGCTATATCGCTTGTTGGCGAGAGCCCGGAGTCGACCATCATCACCGGTAATGATCACTCGGGAAAGCCGGTGCCGGGAGGAAAAGATGCTTTTGGCCTGGCGAAGTATTCCACCTTTACCTCGTACACCGTTCTAGTGGAGGGCAATGGGGTGACGCTGGAAAACCTGACCATCCAGAATACGGCCGGGCGGGTAGGGCAGGCCGTGGCCCTGCACGTGGAAGGCGACCGCATCATCGTACGCAATTGCCGCATCCTCGGCAACCAGGATACCCTCTACACGGCTAAAGAAGAAAGCCGCCAATACTACCAGGATTGTTTTATTGAAGGCACTACCGATTTCATTTTCGGGGAAGCCACCTGCGTGTTCCAGGGCTGTACCATCAACAGCCTGGCCAACTCCTTCATTACCGCCTCCGCCCAGCGGAAGGGTCAAAGGTTTGGCTACGTGTTCCTCGACTGCAAGCTGACCGCTGCACCCGGAGCCACGAAAGTTTACCTTGGAAGGCCCTGGCGTCCGTATGCACAGACCGTGTTCCTCCGAACGGAGATGGGTGCCCACATTACCCCGGAAGGATGGCATCACTGGCCGG
>DASWYM010000372.1:0-7192 GCA_036404975.1 Chitinophagaceae bacterium | reverse complement strand
CATGATGGATGCACAGAGACGAAGGGTGATGTTCTTGTGGAACTTTAGTTTGACAGGCTCCTGTTCGGAGAGCACCCGCGCAAGCTTGCGGTCTTTGGAAAGATGGGCCATGTATTCCATGGTCCAATAATAGATAAAGTTTGGAAATTACGCATGCAGGAATTGAAAAGAACCATAATAACTACTTCGGACGGTTCGCAAACCATAGAAATTCCGGAGTTGGAAGTGACCTATCATTCCCGTTGGGGGCCCTGCAGGAATCGGTGCATGTTTTTATTGAAGCCGGATTACATTATATGATTAACCGGGATGATCACCCGCAACCGCTCCGCATTTTCGAAATGGGGATGGGCACGGGCCTTAATGCCTTGCTGACCGTTATAGAGGCCGAAAAGATGCCCGTGCCGGTGCATTATACCACCATCGAACCCTATCCCTTAACCGGAGAAGAATGGACGCTTTTGGATTATGGTGCCAGCGAAGGGCAGAAAGGGTGGTACAAAAAAATTCAGGAAGCGCCCTGGGGAACTGAGGTGCCGATCAGTGATTTTTTCACCTTGCGGAAAGAACAAAAAGAGCTGGCGGAGTTTTTCCCTCCGGAACCGGTTCACCTGATTTATTATGATGCTTTCGCCCCCAAAGCACAGCCCCTGCTTTGGACCCAGGAAGTGTTTGAACATTTGCACAGGATGGTACAGCCTGGTGGGGTGCTGGTTACCTATTGTTCGAAAAGCGTGGTGCGCAGGGCTTTGACCGCGGCAGGGTTTGTAGTTCAAAAAATTCCCGGGCCTAAGTGGAAAAGAGAGATGCTGAGGGCGATGAGGGCTTATGAGTAATGAGTGGTGAGTGATGAATTGGACCCATTTTACAAGAAGATAATTCTATATAAAAAAGGTAAATAAGAAACTAAAAGGGAGCAGCCAAACTACTCCCTTGCTTTTTAAAGAGATTTGAACAATACTATTCATCCGGATTATCGTTGCGATCATCGTTGATCGTAGCGCGGTCGCCGCTGAGCAGGCGTTCTTCCTTATTGTTGTTATCATATTCGGCCGCTTCTTCACGGATCACCTGCTGCAGTTCCTCTCCCACACCGGTCTGCCGGCCCACATCTTCGCCTGCTGCTCTCCTGCGCTCATTCTCGTTCCAGGTTTCCTGTATATTGTTCAGCTCAGTTCCTTTATGAATACCTTTTGCCATATGCTGCTTATTAATAGAATTAAATAACCCTTACCTGTAGAGAAAAAACTGTGCCTGTTGTGCCGGAAAAGAGTTGTTAAAACTGAACATCCACGCTTCTGTAAAGTTTATTCATAGACCCAAAATAGGAAGAAATAGGAAACATAGATCCATATAGACCACCCTACTTCGCCATGCAGCTGCTGTTGAGGAACTTTGTATTAGAAGAGCAAAAGTGCTTTTCAAATAGTTCTTTGACATTGCGGACCACGGATTTGCGGGATTGACAGGTTAACTGGATTAGATCCGTGGATAATTAAATCCCTGTAATTCGGCAGTAGACTCATTACAACTGAGACAAGGAGCAAAGAAAAGCCCCGGCAGAAATGCTGCGGGGCTATGATGAAGTACGTAAATGATCGATGGAAGAGAATTACTGTAAGCTCCAAGTGATGTTGCCGTCCTTTTCATCTTTAAGCTGTATACCGATCTCAAGGAGCTGGTTGCGGATCTTGTCCGAGGTTGCCCAATCTTTCTTAGCACGGGCTTCTTTGCGGATGTCGATCAGGATCCGGATGGCACCTTTAAGCTTGTCGCCACCATCGGCTGCTTCATTTTTGAGGCCCAGGATGTTCTCCACGTACAGGTGAAGCTTGTCCTTCAGGAGCTGAAAGGTGTCGACCGCCAGGGCATTCACCGGAACGGACTTGTCCTTGAAGGAGTTGATGACCGTTACCAGTTCGAATATGTTCGCCAGCACGCGGGCAGTATTGAAGTCATCGTTCATGAACTCTTCCAATTCGTGGAGCAGCCCGTATACTTTCGTATTCAGTGTGGCATCGAAGCCATCGGAAGACGTCCATTCAGGGGTTGCCTCGCGCAGCCACTCGTAGGCTTCCATCAGCCGCTTCAGGCCTTTCTCGGCAGCCTGCAGGGCTTCGTTGGAGAAGTCGAGCGTACTGCGGTAGTGGGTCTGCAGGATAAAGAAACGCACCGTCATGGGTGAGTAGGCCTTCTCGAGCAGGGGGTGATTACCGCTGAACAACTCCGTTAGCTTGATGACGTTGTTGTAGCTCTTTCCCATCTTACGCCCGTTGATGGTGATCATGTTGTTGTGGATCCAGTAGCGGGCAGGCTGCACGTGGTTGCAGATGGTGCTCTGCGCGATCTCGCTTTCGTGGTGCGGGAACTGCAGGTCCATGCCGCCGCCGTGAATATCGAACTGCTTGCCCAGGTACTTGGCGCTCATAGCCGAGCACTCGATGTGCCAACCGGGAAAGCCTTCGCCCCAGGGAGAGTTCCAGCGCATAATGTGCTCGGGGGGAGCAGCCTTCCAGAGGGCGAAGTCGGCGCGGTCGCGCTTCTCCTCTTGCCCTTCCAGCTCACGGGTGGTCTCGAGCAGTTCGTCCATCACACGGCCGCTAAGCTTTCCGTAGTCATGGCTGCTGGCGTACTTCTTTACATCGAAGTACACGCTGCCGTTCACCTCGTAAGCATAGCCGGCACGGATGATCTCCTGTATCATATCGATCTGCTCCACGATATGGCCCGTGGCCGTTGGCTCGATGGAGGGGGGAATGCAATTAAACTGGTCCATCGCCCAGTGGAACAGGTTGGTGTATTTCTGCACCAGCTCCATGGGTTCCAGCTTTTCGAGGATGGCCTTGCTGGAGATCTTGTCTTCTGCCTCGCGGCCTTCTTCCTCGAAGTGGCCGGCATCGGTAATATTGCGCACATAGCGCACCTTATAACCCTGGTGAACGAGGGAGCGGTAGATCACGTCGAAGGTAACGTAGGGGCGGGCGTGGCCCAGGTGGCTTTCGCCGCTCACGGTGGGGCCGCACACGTACATGCCTACATGACCGGGGTGCAGGGACTTGAATTCTTCTTTGTCGCGTATGTAAGAGTTGTATACTTTTAAAGCGCTCATAATCTGAAGTTGAGAGATGATCGTGTTGGTTTGCGGACAGGAGGAAGGCTTAGCAGCAACAATAACAGGTATGGTAATGCAATACGATCATGTGGCCAAAGATAATAAATGAGCGAAGGTTTTAGGAATTAGGAATTGGGAATTAGGAAAAAAGCAAGGATTAATTCGTTTTATTTAAGCAATTGCAGGTCGGCAACGAGCAGGTAATGGTCGGAGTAATCCTTCACAAAGCGGTTGAACTGTTGCACTCTGAAGTCTTGGGTGGCCAGTATGTAGTCGATGCGGAGGGTGGGCGCCAGGGCCGTATACGTACGCCCGATGCCGAAGCCTTTTTCCAGAAAGGCATCCTGCATACCATTGCGGATGGTGAAATAGGCATAGGAGTTGGGCACGTCGTTGAAGTCGCCGGTAAAGACGTAGGGATAGGGAGCATTACCCAGGAGCTCGCGTACAATATCGGCCTGCCGCCCCCGGTAGATAATGCCTCTTTTAAGCTTGGCAAAGATGTTCCGGGAGTTCTCGATCAGGCTGTCCTCGCGGGCCTTGATCTCCTCCACGTCCTGGAAGTCGGTCTTCCGGAAGCGCACCGACTGCAGGTGGGTCGTATAGAAGCGGACCGTATCAGTATTGACCTTAATGTCGGCGAACAGCAGGCTTTCGGGCTGCCCCGGCCGCGGATAGCGTACCAGGCCACTGTCCAGGATGGGATGACGCGAAAAGATAGCCTGCCCAACGTACTGCCTCCCTCCCAGGCTATCCCAGGCAAAACAGTAATAAGGGTAACCAAGGTCATTCATCACCTTGTTGATATTATCGTAGTAAACCGTATCGGTAGAATGAAAAAACTCCTGCAGGCAGAGCACGTCGGCATTCTGCTCGGCCAGCAGGTCGAGCATCTTGAGGCGGGTCTGGCTGCCTTTGTTGTTGTTACGCTTCCACTCCGTAAAGCGGGCCACGTTCCAGCTAGCTACCCGTACGGCGCTGGTGGATTTCTGGTAATTGAACTGCCCGGGAGTGTTGATGGCCAAGAGTACCACCACGCTCTGCCAGCCGATCAGCAGGGGCACTATGGAAATGAGTGCATACCGTGGCCTGAAAATGAGCCAGAACAGGATAAAGAAGATCAGTGTGAAGAAGAGACCTGCAAAGCCAAGACCCAGCAGGGAGATGAACCACCAATCCTTCGGGTTCAGAAAAGGAATAAGGCTAGCCAGCAGGAATACTACAGCAACAATGATATTAAGGGCCAGAAAGAATCGCTCGACGAACCGTCTGTACGTACGTGGCATTAGTGCAATTTACAAATCTTCCTTACTTGCACGCTTGAGGATCTCTTTTTCATCGGGAGAAAGAGAGTTATAGCCTTTCTGGTGGATCTTGTCCAGGATTTCATCTATACGTTGTTGCGTCACGTTGGAGTTTTTCTTAAACGGGGGCACCTTGGTCTTGTAGAACAACTGGCTCTTAACCGTCTTTCCTTTTTTAGGACGGTCAGGATTAAAGAGATTGGTTACCCAGTCGAAGAAACTATTCATCCATTCGCTCCAGTCGGAACCCCTGCGCAACATAGTAATAAATAGCAGACCCATGCCGGCCCCCGCCAGGTGAGCGATGTGTCCTCCTGCATTGTTGTAAGGGATGGTCGCCAGGTCGATGACCACGAAGATGGTGGTGAACACCCACAGGGGTATACCGCCCATGATGAAAGGAAATATCTTGTAACGTGGTGCCAGTGCCGTGGCAGCAATAGCGATGGCCATCACGCCAGCCGAAGCACCCAGGGCTTTAGAGCTCTCAATGTTCTCCCCCAGAGCGGGAATCAGGTTAAAGGATAGCAGGTAAGCCAATGCGCCCGCAAAGGCTCCGTATATAAAGATCGGCACCACCTTACGCGTAGTGGTCAGGTCCTGCAGGATATAGCCAAAAGCCCAAAGCCACAGCATATTTCCCAGCACATGCCACACACCGTCGTGCACAAAGAAGTGCGTGATCAGGGTCCATGGCCGGGTAAGCAGCGTGGGCAGGTGTGCCGGCAGGGCCACCCAGCTCAGTACCTGTTCATGGTAGATAGGCACGCCTTCCTTGCCATAGGTAAAGTAGTAAATGACTTTCACAAAGGCCAATAGTACAAAGGCCACCAACTGTACCGCGATCAGCATAGTAAGAGTGTTGCCATCCTGCCCGATGCCCAGTTTGCTTCTATTTTCTTGCTGATAATAACTCATGGGGATTACTATAAAATTACGATTCTAATAGAATCTTTTTCTACCTGTTTTGTTCCAAATTAACACTAATATGAAACCGGTTACGGCCCCTCCGAGGTGAGCAAAGTGGGCAATTCCGGTGCCGGCACTGGAAACCCCGCCAAAGAGGTCGAGGGCCACCAGACCCAGGACCGCCCATTTAGCTTTTATAGGGAAGGGAATAAACATAATGAACAGCTCGGTATTGGGAAACAGGAAGGCAAAAGCGGCAAAGATGCCCATTACCGCTCCCGAGGCGCCCAGGGCAGGTCCCAGCCCGCTGGCGATTTCCCCAGCCCGGATGGTATCGCCGGCCGCGTAAGCAGCCTCCATACTTTCCCAGGCAAAATAGTTCACCCCCATATGCAGGAAGGCTGCTCCTACACCACAGGCCAGGTAAAAGAACAGGAAACGTTTCGGTCCCCAGACGTTCTCCAGTATCTTTCCGAACATCCAAAGGCCGAACATGTTGAACAGGATATGAAAAAACATGCTGGGCGAGTGAGCAAACATGTGGGTAGCGATCTGGTAAGGACGAAATTCCGGGTGCTGCACCGGGTAGAGCATGATGTGCTCGGTGAGGTTAAAGGTCTTGCTGGCCAGGGTAAGCTGGGCCACAAAAACCAGGGCATTGATAATGATCAGGTTCTTTACAATGGGCGGGAAGTTGTCCGGTCGGTAGTATTTGAAATCTGCCATATTAGCGTCCTTTCAGTTTTAGCTGTACAATGTTTTCAATATGGTGGGTATGGGGGAACATATCAACGGGCTGCACCCTGGTCACGCTGTATTTCTCGTCCAGCAGCGCCAGGTCGCGGGCCTGGGTGGCAGGGTTACAGCTTACGTATACCACTGTAGGCGCTTCCATGTCCAGAATCTTGCGCACCAGCTTTTCATGCATACCAGCGCGGGGGGGGTCAGTAATGATGACATCGGGCCGGCCGTGTTGAGCAAAGAACTCATCATTGCACACCTCGATCACGTCGCCGCTAAAGAAGTGGGCCTTATCCAGGCCGTTAATGGTCGCATTCTCCTTTGCGTCAGCAATGGCGGCTTCGATCATCTCCACCCCAATGATCTTTTCAGCGCCCCGGCTGCAGAAGATGCCGATACTTCCCGTTCCGCAGTAAAGGTCATAGAGCACCTGGCTGCCATCCAGTTCAGCAAACTCCCGGGTGATCTGGTAGAGCCGCTCGCCCTGGGCGGTATTGGTCTGGAAGAACGACTTGGGCCCTATTTTAAAGGCAAAGTCCTCCAGCTTTTCGATGACATAACCCTTGCCCTGGTATACTTGTGGCTCCAGGTCGTGCAGGGAATCGTTCTTCTTTAGATTGATCGTGTACAGCAGCGTCGTAATCTGGGGGAATTGCTCCAGCAGGAAATCCAGTAGCTTCTTCCGCTTCTTTTCAATGTCCTCGCCAAAGACGATGTTGACCATCAGCTCGCCGGTACGGCACAGGCGGACCTGCATGGTGCGCAGCAGGCCGCGGTGCTCGCGGATATCATAAAATGTCAGGCCATTATCGAGGGCGTACTGGCGGATCGAATTGCGGATATCATTGGTGGGCTCGCTTTGCAGCCAGCATTTCTGAATATCGACCACTTTATCAAAAAAGCCCTTGGCATGAAAGCCCAACACCGGTCGATTGCCTCGCTCCCGGTCTTCCTTATCAAAAGAGCCATGAGGGAGGTACTCCTTTGTGCTGAAAGTATATTCCAGCTTATTGCGGTAGAAGCGGTCTTCTGCCGCCCCTACAATGGGTAGCATCCCGGGCAGGGCCACTTTCCCAATGCGGGTCAGGTTATCGTACACCTGCTTTTGCTTGTATTGCACCTGCTT